>CAZGZM010000054.1:0-4054 GCA_964529955.1 uncultured Thermotogaceae bacterium | reverse complement strand
TATTTCAGAAATTTTTTCCCTTGAATTCTCTATTGCTTCCTTTGATTTATTTGAAATATCATAAATACTTGAGGGATTCCCAAAGTATTTTCTATAATAAGGATTCATTTTTTTTATTACTTCTTCCCTTACGGAAGTCGTTGCAGCATGGTCAAAATAGATTGTTTCCACTATATCACCTTCTATACCCGATATATCATGTCGTTATTATACTACCATCATAATATATCAAAGTCAAGAATTATAGGTATCCATTTTATCTGTTCTTCTTTTATGTCTGCCGCCTTCAAATTTCTCTTCTAGAAAAACATTTACTATTTCATTTGCAAGGCTTGGAGAAACCAATCTTCCCCCAAGACAAAGAACATTTGCGTTATTGTGATTTCTAGCCATTTTAGCCATATAGGGATAAATACAGAGAGCTGCTCTGATACCATTAAACCTATTTGCTGTCATAGAAACACCAATTCCGGTGCCGCATATTAAAATTCCTTTATTTTCACAATTTTCTAATACCTTTAAAGATAATTCAGAAGCGATATCTGGATAATCAACCGATTCAGCATTTTTTGTTCCAATGTCTAAATAATTAATATTTATTATATCTAAATATTTTTTTATTTCCTCTTTTAATGAATAACCTGCATGGTCAGAACCTATAATTATCATCTCTAAACTCCTTTTCTTGATAATATACAAACTGATTTAAGTAATATTTCCCGTTGATCGAAATTTTTTGTGAATTGATATCCATTTCCATTTTTTCTTAAAAATATGTTCTTTTTTTCATTAGATTCACTTTTAATAAAGTGTTTAAGAATTAATAGATCATCTTTATTGTTATCAAATCCCGCCATATTTTCTTCAGGAAGTCGTATTACTATAAAATTATCCTTTACCTCAAAAAAATCAATTTTTGAAACTTCACTTATAGGATACAAATCAAATAAATCATCTTTTTTTATTTTTAAATCATAAAATTTATAAGGAAAATTTTTTTGAAAATCATTTTTTTTATCTATAATTTGAATCCCCCTTGAAACATTTTTTCTGATGATATATCCCTTTTTCTCAATAGCTTTTAGATGTTTTAAGGCTGCAGAGGGACTGGAAATTTCAAAATGTTTGCTAACTTCCCTTACTGTTGGAGGGAAACCATTTTCTTTAATAAATTTTTTTAAATAGTCAAATATTTCTCTTTGCCTATATGTTAAAAATCTACTCATAACTGTACCAGATCTGTTACTATTGCAATAGTAGCGAGTTCATCCTCATCCTTTAATTCAACTATTTTCACTCCTTGAGTTATTCTTCCTGTTGTTCGGATACTTGAAGCTGGTATTCTTATTGACATTCCTTTTTTGGTAACCATAATAATTTCCATATCATCTTCAACTACCAATGTGCCAATTACTTTTCCAGTTTTATTAATATTCGAGAGATTTTTTAGTCCTAAACCACTCCTGTTTTGAGATCTATAATCTGAGAGGTTTGTTCTTTTTCCGCTACCATTTTGAGTAGCTGTTAAAAGGCATCTTTCATCATTTTCACCAATAACATTTGAAGAAACAATATAATCATTTTTACTCAATCGCATTGCCTTTACTCCTTGAGCCGTTCGACCTATTGATCTTATTGAAGATAAATCAAATCTTATAACCATTCCATTTGCTGTTGAAATAATTATATGTTCACCTTTACATTCACTAATAACAGCATCGATAACAGTATCGTCTTCATTTATTGTAATAGCCTTTATTCCATTTTTTCGAGTTTTTGCAAAAAGACTTAACTTTGTTTTTTTAATTTTTCCAAATTTCGTTGTAATTACAAGGTATTGATCTTCCATTTTGTCTTCTGAGAAAGGAAGAACTGTTTTTACATATTCATCTGGGTCAATCCTTATGTAGTTTGATATTAACTTACCCTTAGAAATTCTATTAGAAAAATCTACCTCATAATTGTTTAAAAAGAATAATTTTCCCTTTGATGTAATGACAATTGTTCTATTTTTTCTTGTAGTTGTCAGGATGGATTTTACAAAATCTGTATCTCTTGTTGTTACTCCCTTTACACCTACTCCGCCCCTGTTTTGCATTTTGTAAACGTCAACTGGAGAAGATTTTATATATCCTTTGTTAGTAACAAGCATTATAATATCTTCATCTTTTATGAAGTCCATAATATCATAATCATTAGCCTTTTCTGAGACTATTTTTGTTCTTCTTTTGTCTCCGTATTTCTTTTGGATTTCTGAAAGATCTTCTTTAATAATTTCGTATACTTCATTTTTGTCAGATAAAAGTTTTCTGTAATAAGAAATTTTATCAACAAGTTCTTTATGTTCATTAATTAAATTTTGTATTTCTAAAGATGTTAGCTTTCTCAATCTCATATCAAGGATAGCTTTTGCCTGTTCTTCAGATATCTCTAAAACATCTTGAAGGTTAACCGAAGCTTCTTTTTCATCTTTTGAATTTCTTATTATATCAACCACAGTATCTATAGCACGAGTTGCCTTTATAAGTCCTTCAACTATATGCGCCCTTTTAGAAGCCTGTTCTAATAAATATTCTGTTCTTTTAGTTATAACTTCAAATCTGTGATTTAAAAAAGAAGTCATAATCTGTTTTAAATTCATGAAAACTGGTCGTTTCTTTTCATCTATTACTAGCATACTAACGCTAAAGGTATTTTGGAGTTGAGAATGTTTATAGAGTAAATTTAAGACCACATTTGGGTCTGCTCCTCTTTTCAATTCGATTAGGATTCTCATTCCCTTTTTATCGGACTCGTCTCTTATATTTCTGATTTGGACATCTCTAATATTATTTGCAGCCTTTGCAATTTGTTCAATTAAATCAGCTTTAGAAACGTTGTAAGGAATTTCTGTTATAACTATGTTGTTTCCAGATTTACCTTCAACAATTTCTGCTACTCCTCTTAAAACAAGTCTTCCTCTTCCTTCTTTGTAAATATTTTTTATATTTTCTTTCCCGACTACTATTGCGCCGGTGGGAAAATCCGGTCCCTTTACTTCATCCAGAATTTCATCTATCGAAATTTCCGGATTTTCAATTATTTTATATAAGGCAGAAACTAATTCGTTTAAATTATGAGGAGGAATTCCTGTCATCATTCCTACAGCAATACCGGATGTTCCATTCATAAGGAGATTTGGAATTTTACATGGCAAAACGTCAGGTTCTTTAAGAGTTCCATCAAAATTATTTGTCATTTTGACTGTTTGTTTATCTATATCTGCTAAAAATTCTTCAGCAAGATTATGCATTCTTGCTTCGGTATATCTGTATGCTGCAGGTGGATCTCTATCAATAGATCCAAAATTACCCTGACCATCTATTATTGGATATCTCATTGAAAATGTCTGTGCCATTCTAACTAAAGCATCATAAATCGCCATATCTCCGTGAGGGTGATACTTACCCATTACTTCACCGATTATTCTTGCAGATTTCTTGAATGCCTGGTTATGTCTTAATCCCAGTTGAGACATACCATACAAAATTCTTCTTTGCACCGGTTTTAAACCATCTCTTACATCTGGAATTGCTCTTCCAACTATTACACTCATTGAATAGAGCATATATGAATCTACTAATTCATCATTAATTGATCTTGGTATTATTTCAGACAAAATATTCTCTCCCTTCCCTTTATGAGATAACCGATCCTGAGTCAATATCTCCGTCTACTGTTAACACTTTAAGTTCATCTTTATTTTTTGCTGCAAGCAGCATGCCCTGAGATTCAACTCCAAATATCTTTGTTTTTTTTAGATTGACAAAAACAATTATTTTTTTATTTATTATTTCTTCAGGTTTATAATATTTGGCAATTCCAGCTACAATTTGTCTTTCTTCGTTTTCTATTTTAACCTTTAATTTTAATAATTTCTCTGATTTCTTTATGTTTTCAGCACTGATAACTTTCGCAACTTTAAAGGATAATTTTTTGAAATCTTCTATGGTAACAATGTTTAAGTCTTCAACAATATCTTCTTTTTTCTTATTCATTAAAATTACCTTTTTAT
>CAZGZM010000053.1:0-11834 GCA_964529955.1 uncultured Thermotogaceae bacterium | reverse complement strand
TTATGACATCGCTTTCAAGCTTGATTGGCACCCTCACAAACTATACAGCTGCAGGAATCGAATTCGAAAGATGATCTTGGCCCTGTTGCGTTGTAACTGGAGCGGTGAAGAATGCACCGTCTAACGATAGTTGAACAGTAGCTAAGCAATTGACCAGCAGTTGTATAAGGAGCAATCAAATTCGTTAGTAAGGTTCTCCCCCTCGGGGAGTAATATGAGGGGTAGGGGGTGAAAGCATTTAAGCTTTTAAACAGTTTGACCTTTTAGCTATTTCTACAATCTACTTTCTACACTCTTGTTAAAAAACCAACAATTAGTTCATCGGTATTCCACTACGGTTTTTCCATCAATTTTTTCAAAGTGTATTGTTTTTGCTGCCATTTCTGTGAAATCATTTTCATGGGTTACTATGAATGTTTGTTCAAGATCTTTGAAAAGGAGGTTGAGGGTTTCAGATAATTTTTCTCTTGTTTCTCTATCAAGATTTTGAGTCGGTTCATCGAATATCGCAATTTTTGCATTACTAAATAGTGATGCTAGAGCAGCTCTTACGCATAACGCTACTGCAACCTGCTCTCCACCGGATAGATTGGCAAATTCTCTTGTTTCGTTATCTATTGGTGAAAGTATTTTTATTCCATAGGTTTCATCCCAGATTATTTTTTCTTCAAGTCCTGATATTCTGTTGTAGTTTTCTGTTGCTCTGATTGATATATCATCCCTGAATCTTTTTGCTATTTTCTGTCCTAATTTTTTCAGGTTGTCTCTAAATTCCTTGAGAAGTTTATGTTTTTCATCAATTATTCTTATTTTTCGTTTTATCCCCTTTAGTTCTTTTTCCTTTGCTTTAAGTTCTTTATATTCAGATTTAAGATTTTTTATTTCACTTATCAAGGCTGCTCTTTCTTCTCTTTTAATCTTTAACTCTTTATAAGCCTTTTCAGCTTTTTCTTTAAGTTCATCGTATTTCATTTCTTCTATTTTATCTGTTAGATTTTTTATTTCTTCTATGTTTAGTTTTAGTTCCTTTTTCTCCTGCTCAATTCTTTCTTTAGATTTTTTTACTTTATCGTCCAGTTCTCCTGTTCTTTTTGAGTTGTGAATGTTAGCTCTGTATAGTTTTTCGTTTTGAGATAATTCTTTAATTTTTTTCCTGAGTTCAATCAATTGTTCTCTTATGTTCTGAAGTTTTTTATAATTTTCCTTTAGTGAATTGAAGGTTTCCGTTTTCTCCTTTATTTCTTTCTTCAGGATTATTAACTCTTTTTCAATTTCTTCATGGTTGGAATGTTTTTTTTGAAATTCTTTCCCCCTTCTCTTTAAGTCATTTAATATTTCATTTTTTTTCTTTAATAATTCCTTTGATTTATGTTCGATTAATTTTATTCTTTGATGTTCATCTCTTATCAGTCTGTTTAATGATCTGACTGTCTCTTTGTTTTTTTTGGGTATACCAAGGCTTGCTAGGCTAGTATATTCAGAGTCATTAATTTCAAAATTTTTAAGCATTCCTTCAAGTGAACTGTTTATTTCCTTATGCCAGCTTTCTAATTTCCTTTGTTCTTCTTCTATGTCAGATATTTTTCCCTTTTTCAATTCTATCTGCTTCAGTTTATTTTTCATGTTGAATAGTTTTTCCTTTAAATGATTCATATTCTTGTTGTTTTCTTCTCTGTCCTCTTCTGAAAACTTTATTTTTTCAATTTCTTTTTTGATCTTGTCAAGTTTTGGTTTAAAATATAATTCCGGATCTCCCTTTTCTTTTATATTTTGACAGTCCTCATTAAGTAGGGGACACAATCCTTCAGAAAGCTTCTCTTTGCTCATAGAAAGATTATTGAAATCATGGTTGAGATTTTCCTTTTCTTTCAGGGCTTGATTTATAATTTTGTTTCTTTTTTCAAGTTCTTCCAATTTTTTGACAATTTCATCTATCTCTTCATTTACAGATTTTTCCGTGGAAATTTCTTTTAATAGGTCCTCTTTCTGATTTTTGTTAAAAGTAGTCTGAGTAATCTTTTTTTCTACTTCAGAACCAATCTGTTCAGATTTTTCAAAAAGTTCCTTTATTTTCTCTTCGTCAATTTCTGATGCTTCTTCTTTATTTTCATCTATTTCTTCTTTATTTATTGAGTATCTGGAAAAATAATCGATAAATCCCTTTTTTCTGAAATCATAGATTTCTTCACTTAATTTTTCTTTGTTTTGTTCACCATTTTTTATTTTTTCCTTAATTGCAGAAATTTCTTTATCCAGCTTGAGATATTCTTTTTCATCGTTTATTAAATTTGATTCTTCCTCCGATTGTCTCTCTTCTTTTTTTCTAAGTTCTTCATATTCTTTATGCTGAGGGAAGTTTTCCTGGACTATTTCTCCGCTCTTCAGTGCTTTTTGAAATTCTTCAAGAAGTTCAGAATGATTTTTTTCTTTATTTTTCAAGGATTCTTCTTTCAGTTCCTTTATCTTTTCCTTCGTTTCCTTTTTATGCTTTAGTTCATCAGCTTTTTCGATTTCTTTTTTAATTTCTTTCTCTTTTGAATTTAATTTTTCAATCTCTTCTTCCAGTGGTGAAAGTTTTTCTTCATGTTCTTTTAATTCCCTCTTCTTTTCAGGAATAGTTATTACTTGAGGTTCTATTTGTGATTTCTGTCCATTATAATATGTGGTTTCATCATTCAATTTATACATATAACTTTTACAAAATTTATTGGACATGTCATCGTATATATCTATTTCAAATATTTCGTTGAATAATTTTCTTCTGTCTCCAACCGTCTGCTTAAAAACTGATACTATTTCATTTTGAGCTGCTGTAATAATATTACTGAAAACACTTTTTTCATCTCCGTTTATTTTTACTATTTCCTTCATTTTTTGAACCGTTTCTGCTACATTATCTGATATAAGTTCTTCGCCTCTAAAGAGTTTAACTGAGTTGTTGCTTTTCATGTTCCTGATTATTGTATATTTTTGATGATCGTTTCCGGTAAAGTCTACCTTTATGGATGATGAATCAGTTCCCTTCCTTCTAAAGGCGTATGTATCTTTCCCGCCTTCTCTTGCTGATATGTTGAGAAGAGCAAATCCGAGGGCTTCAAGTACTGAGGTTTTCCCAGATCCATTTCTTCCAAGAAGGAGATTTATTCCCCTGTCAAAAACTACTTGGGTTTCTTCATGACTTCGGTAATTTATCAGTTCTATTTTATTGATTATCATTTTTATCATCTCCAAGGATCTTTTCAAAAAGAAAATCCATTTCATTTATAAACTGCTCTTGATTATTGATTTGTTGATAGTTTTTCAGCATCTTTATTGAGTTGAGGGTTTCTTTTTTTCTTTTTTTGTATTTAAACCATTCTTCGGAAGTTTCAATAATATTTTCGATTATCTCATCTTCTGACAGTTCTGAATAATCTTCTATCTGATAATCCTCTCCCTTTCTTTTTACATATACAGATGCCTTGAGGACTCCCTTTTCAGTCAAAAACTCTTCTATTTTTTTGGTGTCTACTGAGAAATCATGTGAATCAACAATAAGGTTAAGTATATAAATACATTCTTTTGGAATTTCTTCTCTTTCTAATTTTGTAAAGAGATTTTTTTCAAATTCACTAGAAAATTTTTCTTCTATTTCGTAGTTAAGTTGTAATTTTTTCCTTATTTTATCAAGCACATTGACATATTCAACTTCTTTACTTTCTGAATCAAAAATGAAAAATCCCTTCTCTCCTTTTTCAGCTAAGTCCCAGTACTCCAATGAACCTGGCACAAAGAAGAAAGGATCACCTGATGGATAGGTCCTTTTACTGTGGATATGTCCTCCTGCCATGTATAGAACTTTATTCTTGAATAAATCAAGTACTTTGCTGCTCACAAGACCGGGGAAGAAATCAGTTCCATTTCCAATACTTGTATGAGTTATAATGAAATTGTTTTCAGTATTTATTTTTTCAGCAAGCAAGGAAAGTATTTCATCTGTATTTGAACCATAGTAGTTTATTCCATAGAAATTTATTCCATCTATTTCAGTTGGTATGAATTCGTAAGAATCCTCTGATCTTTTAACACTGTCAAGATAATGAATATTTTCAAAGCTGTCAAAATATGAAACCCATGATTCTTCTCCAAAGAAAGTTCTGTCGTGATTTCCTTCTATTAGAAGTATTTTGATATTTTTATCAATAAGTTTTCTTAAAAGTTTTTGAGCATCTTCCAGATTTTTTGGATTTATGTCCTTTTTATCGAAGAAATCTCCTGAAACAACGAAGATATCAATTTTCTTTTCTATGGCTTCATCTATGACATGTTCAAAAATCTTAAAGAAATCGTTGTATCTTTCCTTTGAATAAAGCGAATCTGGAGAACCAACAGGTCTTCTCCCCAGATGCAAATCAGAACAATGCAAAATTTTCATATATTCTATCTCCTTTAAAACCCCTTCGAATAATTATAGCATTGAGAGAAAAGACTAAACAATATTTTTTATTTTTAAGAAAATTTTATATCAGAAAACTTGTAAGAGTTTATCCAAATTTATGAACACTATTTTTGAAATCTTCATATGAATAGCAAGATCTATCGTATATTATTTTCGATAACCAATGAATAAATAATGTTGCTTCTTCTTCATTATCAAGCACTTCTATTGTTCTTGCTGATGTATGATCACAGAATGAACCTGCAATCTTTCCTGTTACTGCTTTATTCTGAGCTTTAATGAAAACCAGAAGATTAATATTCAACAGTCTGTTCAACTTGCTCTTATAAAACATAAAATCACTTCCTCAATATAAATTATGGAGAAAAATATTTATATTTTTATTATAGATATAATATAATTAATTATATCATTTTAATATTTAAAACAGTAATTGGCATTATTTTGCATATTGATCAAAGGGGGTGAAACATGCAAAAAATCATTAAACTAATCAAAGATAAACAACACGTAATTTTTCCCTTTTTAGATATAGCTTTAAACGGTGTTAATTACCTTTTCCATATATACGTTAGCTGGTATTTGTTTGCTTCTGATTATGGAATCCTTAATTCTCTTCTCGCTTTATCAGCTATTCTTTTTGTTACTGGTATTTCTTTTCAAACTTATACAGCTAAACAAATATCAAAGGAAAAATCTAACAGATCCTTTTCAGAGATTATTAAGCTTGGACTATTCTCAGGTATGATCATCTCTGTTCTGCTGTTAGCGATTTCTCCATTTTTAATAAGCATTACAAGATCTGATTTTCTATCAATTATTCTAGTTATGGCAATATTCTTATCTAATCTCATTCTGAGCATTCTAAGAGGTGGCTTTCAGGGACGAAAGGAATTTCTCAATCTCAATGCAAGTTTTTATATAGAAGTCCTATCTAAAGTATTCATACTTTTTATATTTTTAAGATATTTCAGCAACATTCATTTTGTTCTTCTTTCAATATTAATTGGAATGGTGCTTTCTTTACTTCACGGATACTTGAAAAACAAAAAACATATTCATATAAAAACCGCAAAAACAATGGTTATAAAAAACAGATTGAGAATTTTATCCAAGATTTTTATAGCAAACTTCTTCCTTTACTTTTTCACCTCTATAGATATGATTCTTGTTAATTACTTTATCCCAGAAATTTCTGGGGTCTTTGCAGTTGTTTTGAAGTACTCACAGATAATTATGTTCGTAGGATTCAGCATAATAACAGTTTTCATACCTTTATTGAGTGGCAGTAAAGATGAGGAAGAATTCAAAAAATACTTCAGGAAGATTTTTTTTATAATGATTTTCCTTGCAGTTCTAGGTATTATTTTCTACAGCCTTATTTTGCCTTTAACTGTAGACTTTTTTTTCGATGATCAGTATTCTGATGCTTCAAATTATTTATTGGTGGGAGCAGTTCCATATATTCTTTTAGCCTTTTCATTTTTAATGGTTAATGTGAACATTATACTTGAGAAAACAAAACACTTATTTATACTGGGAATTTCAAGTGTGTTTCTATTTATTGGTTTAATTTTATTTCATGATTCAATAAAAACTGTCTTTACTGTCGAAACAATAGTATATGGGATCTTGCTGGCAAGTCTTTTTGTTGAATATATAATTCAAAGGAGGAAAAAAATATGAAAATTCCTAAGTATGAGAAAATAACTTTTTTGTTTTTATCTTGGCGAGACATTAAAGCTCCAAAAAAGGGTGGTGCTGAAGTGTTTACCCATGAAATGTTGAAGAGAGTGAGTGATAAATATAGAATAATTCATTTTTCGCCTTTATTTGAAGGAGCTTCTAAGGACGAAATGATAGACGGTATCAGATACATTAGAGACGGAGGAACTCTTTCAGTTATTAATTTTGCAAGAAAGTTTTATAAAAATAATAAATCAAATATAAATTACGTTGTGGATCAATGCAACACCCATAGATTTTTTACAAAGTTTTGGGTTGAAAGGGAAAAACGAATATTTTTCATTCACCAATTTACAAGGGAAATCTGGTACTTGAACAGTAAATTTCCTGTTAGTTTTATTGGAGCAGTTACAGAAACTTTCTTTATGAAATTATCTAAAAACGACTATACTATCACTGTATCTAATTCAACTAGAGACGATTTGATAAAAGTGGGTTTTGATGAAGATAAGATTCATATCTTGCCTGAAGGAATTGATTTTAAGCACTGGAAGAAAAGTGAATTCCTGAAAAAAGAAGAAAATCCAACCTTTATTTATGTTGGAAGATATGTTAATTACAAGGGAATAGATGATACTGTTGAAGCCTTTGGAAGAATAAAAGGTGATTATCCTAAAGCTAAACTCTGGTTGGTAGGCAAGAAAAAGGATCAATATATTGAAGAAAAGTTGAAGCCTATATTTGAAAAATACAATCTCACCTGGGGAGAAGAAATGGATAAGGATGTTGTCATTCATGGCTTTGTCAGTGATGAGAGAAAACTGGAACTAATGAGCAAAGCTACTGCACTTGTCTTTCCTTCTCAGAGAGAGGGCTGGGGCTTGATTATGACTGAAGCTGCAGCGGTGGGAACTCCTAGCATTGCATATAATTCTCCTGGTATTGTCGATGCTATAAACAATGGGAAAGCCGGTTATCTGTGTGAAGGTAATTCTCCAAACAGTATTTATGAACTCATGAAAAGAGTTATTGAGAATAAAGAGGAATATAGTAGAATGAGAGATAAAGCATATGATTATTCTTTAAATTTTCACTGGGATAACACAGGTAAAGCCTTCGAAGATTTTGTAGAAGAAATAAGGGGGAAGTAAAATGAGTGACAGAGTTGGAATAATCTTTTCCACATATAACAGTTCTGAATACGTTGCTAAATGTTTAAAGAGCATACTTGATCAAAAATATAATGATTTCTTTGTAGTTGTTTCTGATGATGGTTCCACAGACGATACTGTCAAGGTTCTTGAAGATACTGCAAAGGATTATGATAATTTTTTTCTTTTACCATTACCTCATGGCGAAAGAGGAATAGCAAGGGCCGAAGCAATAAAAAAAGCTAAAGAGTTAAAAATGGATTACCTTTTCATAATTGATTCTGATATGGTATTGAAGAAAAATCTCTTAAGTGACTGTGTTAATTATTTGAAGGAAAATAAGGAAGTAGGAGGTCTTGTAGTACCTGAAATTGCATTCTCCACTTTTAAGAATTATTATTCAAAGGTCAAGGTTTTTGAAAGAAATACTATCAACAATGCTGGAGAAGATCTTGGAAAAAATTCTATAGAAGCTGCAAGATTCTGGAAACTTTTAGAATATGACAAGACTGGCGGGATAAATATCAATCAGATTTCCTTTGAAGAAACACAACCTACGATAAGATACAACGAATTGGGCGGAACCATTAAAAGGGCAATCTTCACTGGGGTTTATCATGATGAAAAGTACGTTACTCTGAAAAACATTCTCAAAAAGAAAAAATATTATTTCTCTGTCATGCATAAAACTATCAATTCTGAAGAAGGAGGCTCAAAAAAAGCTCTAAGTAGATGGTATTTTTTCAGACCTGTTTTATATAGGCCATCTAATCTCCTTAGATATTTAAAACATCCCCTTCTTACTCTGGGGATGATTTATATGTACTTTGCATTGACTTTTATAGGAGTAAAGGAAATATTGAAATCAAAAAACAAGAAATAACTATTTATTTTTAATAAAAAGTTTCTGACCGTTGACTAGTTCAATGGTTTTTTCTTCTTCTCCCTCTTTTAATCCTGATGTGATAACCTTCTCGCCATTTGAGTTCAATAACAGATATTCTGTTCCTGTTGCATCAAGAATTTCCTGAAATTTATCAATTTTTAAACTTAAACATCTTTTACAACCGCATTTACTGCTGCTTTTCTGGAAATAAGAATATTCAAGGGCATCCCTTATAATTTGCTTTGATTCTTCATTGACTCTCCAGGGTTTTGTTAGAAATCTATAGATATCTCCAGTATTAATTGCCGAAAGAATAGAAGGAACCTGAGAAAAACCTGACAAAACAACCCTGACAATGTACGGATATTCTTCCTTTATAATCTTCAAAAGCTGTAGACCGTTCATTTGAGGCATCACCATATCTGTTACGATAACATCTATCTGATCATTCTTTAAAATATCTAAGGCTTCTGAAGCACTTTTCACAAATATCTTTGTATAGTTTTCATCTTTTAATGTCTTTTCAAGAAGTAATAGAACTTCTTCCTGATCATCAACAAATAATACTTTATTATCTTTATTAAACATATTACTCCTCCTCTTTTTCATACTCAATTTTAATGTTTTGAAGATACCACTCCAATTCATCAAGTAGAATCTCTAAAGCTTCTTTATTTTTACCTTTCGCACACTCTTCCATTTTTAATCCATACCAGGTGATTCTTTCAAATCCATAGCCAGCCCCAGCGCCTTTCATTGAATGACCTATAACTCTAATTCCTTCAAAATTGTTTGTTTTAAGAAATTCCTTTATATCTATAATATTTTCATCTCTTTTTACTAAAAAAACTGGAACTATATCTTCCAGATCTTCATCGATTTTTACTAATATTTCTACCATTTTATTATTCCCCCCAGTATTTCTTTATTGTATTAATTAAAACCTTCTTCTTTACCGGTTTAGTTAAATGTTCATCGCAACCAGCCATAAAAGACTGTTCAACATCTGTTTTATAAGCAAAGGCCGTTAACGCAATAATTGGTTTTCTATCTTTCTTATTGTCCTCTTCATATTTCCTTATTTTCTTTGTAGCGGTGTACCCATCCATAACAGGCATCTGCATATCCATAAGCACAAGATCGTATTCATTCTCTTTGAATAAATTCAATGCTTCCTTTCCATTTAAGGCTTCGGTTATTTCGATATCTTCTTTCTTTAAAAATGTTTTAATAAGAAGTCTATTGTCTTCAGTATCTTCAGCTAAGAGCAGCTTTAGAGTCCTCTTTTGTTTTAAGGTTTTTTTATTTTTTGTGATAAGTTTATTCTTAAAGTTCTTCCTGATTTCCTGAATTAAAACTTGCTTTTTAAGTGGTTTTATTAAAAAGGAATGGATATTAAGATCCTCAAGTCTCGACATGCTTATTTCTTCGTTTCCAGAACTCAAAAGAATAATTTTTAAATTTTTTAGAAGTTCATTATTTCTTATTCTTTCGGCAACTTCAAGTCCATTTGTGATTCCCAGAGAAAAATCAAGAAGAAGTAAATCGTACTTTTCACTATTCTCATAATCCTTTATCAACTCTGATAAACCTTGTTCACCACTTTCGCTTTGTTTTATTTTGTAGGCAACATCATCCAGCATTTTATCAAAAATCATTCTGTTAGTTTCATTATCATCAATGATAAAAATGGAAATCTTTTTCATTTCCTCTTCAGATCTCTCTTCCTCTTTTTGTTCTATAACTTCGACAGGGATTTCAAAGGAGAATTCACTTCCCTTTTCAATTTCACTATTAACGAGCAGCTCTCCATCCATGATTTCTACTAAACCTTTACAAATAGCCAGACCCAATCCTGTTCCTCCAAACTTTTTCGTTATAGATGAATCCATTTGAATAAATCTTCCAAAAATATCTTCAAGTTTTTCTTTTGGGATTCCTATTCCAGTATCCTTTACGGAAAATTTTAGGAAATCAATTTCATTTTTCTTTGAATAAGAAATATTCAACTTTATACTTCCTTTATGAGTAAACTTTACAGCATTTCCAAATAAGTTAATTAAAATTTGCTTTAATCTATCATCATCGCCTTTATACAAAAAGTTATCCTTTACATTCAAATTATATGAAAGTTCTATTCCCTTCTTTTTAGCTTTAAAGACAAACATGTTAATTATACTTTCTGATAAATCTTTAATATTAAACACTTCTTTATGAAGTTCAATATGTCCGGCTTCTATCTTTGAAACATCTAAAATATCATTAATAAGCATAAGAAGATTATTTCCAGCCCTTGAGAGTATATTCAAATACTTTATCTGCTCTTCATTGAGTTCAGTTTCCTGTAAAAGTTCTGCCATACCTAAAATAGCATTCATAGGAGTCCTGATTTCGTGGCTCATATTAGCAAGGAAATGTGTTTTAGCAAGGGATGCTTCGAGAGCTTCTGTAGTTGCTATAACCAGATCCTGTTCCATGTCCTTCATCTTTATCAGGCCACCAATATTTGTTGCCATCATTGTTAAAACGTCCTTTTCGCTTTCACTCCAGAGATTTCCATGAGTGCAATCGTCAAATCCCATAAACCCCCAGAGTTTATCTTCAACATAAATTGGCGAAACCAGAATTGACTTAATTCCCTGAGCTCCAAGAAATTCTTCCTCATCCTTTGGTAAGTCCTCTATCTTTCCTGAAATATGATTCTTTTTTTTGAAAATTCCCAGCCATCTCTGAAAACCCCACTCGTATTTGAAATTCTTCAGATTAGGGTTATCTATTTGAGGCTCTATTTCTGGTACACACCATTCAAATATCTGAGAAGTTGCAAGATCTCCAGATGGATCATGAGGATGATTTTTGAATATATAAATTCTGTCAGCAATCCCATATTTCCCAAGTATTTCCAAAGCGCCATTTACTGCATTATCCTTAAACCTCTGACTCAACATATAAGTGGTAGCTTGAGTGATTGTATTAAGTAGTTCGTCCTTTCTTTGAAGAATATCCTGAGTTGTCCTTATATCTTTTTCTATCCTTTTTTTATCCATAATTTAAGCCTCTTTGTATTTCTTTGATGATATTCCAATTCCCTTATTGTTTTTTCTTATCCTGAATATATTTTTAAAGAAAGCTATCGAATCTTTCACAATATCTACATGAGACCCTTCCCTGTCAATTATTTTCACTGGGATTTGAAGCACCCTAAAATCCATTTTTTTTGCTAGATACAAAATTTCAAGATCAATGGCAAGACCTGTGTCGTCATGTAAATAAGGAATAATATGCTTTGCAGTTTCAGATTTCATCGCCTTTAATCCTGTTTGTGAATCATAAACTCCCTTAGGAAGCATTCTCTTTGTCAGGATTCGCTTTGCAAAACTCATCATTCTTCTAATTAATTTTCTTTCCTCAGCATCGAAGTCCTTACTTCCGATTACCATGTCATAGTATCCTTCGTTAAGTAAATTTATCATGAGCGCAATATCTTCTATCTGGAAAGAATCATCAGCATCGACAAAAACAAGGATATCAGCATCTATGGATTTTATGCTTTCTATATATGTCCCAGCTTTTCTGGTATTCATTTTAAGATTATAGGTGTTTATCAACGTTTTTCTCCCAACTATTTCACTGTCTTCAAACTGCTCCTCTGATAATTTTCTTACGAGTTCCT
>CAZGZM010000052.1:4940-11900 GCA_964529955.1 uncultured Thermotogaceae bacterium | reverse complement strand
AATTCCTGTTATCGATCTTTTTCCATGATCAACTATAATAATATCATTAATTTTCTTACGATTATCAATATAACCGATTAAAATTGGATAAGTTCCTAAAGTTCGACCAAAGGAAATTTCGCCCTTTGAAAATTCGTATAAAACATTTTTTATTATAGTTCCATATGGAAAGATTTTCTTTAACATTTTATTGTCAAATTCATTCCTTATTTTTTCTCTGAAAAAATCGAATTCTCTATTATTAATTTTAGGTAATTTTTTATTGCTCAGTGGAGTATCAGGAAAAATCATTGCCTTTCTTATATTCACTCTTCTAACCAGGTTATCACTATGGAGAATTTTTTTGAGAGAATCGTAATCATTCTCATATGTACTTTTAGAAAAACCTGGTAATCCATAAAGAAGATTTATTCCAGGTAAAAGAGAAGGAATACCGAATTTTCTAAAATTTCCAATTTGATTTACTAGATCTATTGAATAAAAAATATCCTCTGCTTTTCCACCTAAATTATTAGACTTTCTTACATTTTCATCGAAGGATTCGACTCCAAAAGACAAAGAATTTCCAGTGGTGCAGTACTTTACAATTGATTCAAGTATTTTTCTGGACTCCATTTTATGATTTGCAATAAATATGGGATTACCATTGTCAACATGAAAAACAGAAGGATTCAAAATTTCTTTAGTGGAGGAAAAAAGATCCTCTATTTTTTCTGGAGAAGGATTATCTCTATTTTTGTCATATCCGTACGCCAATACATTTGCACTTCTTCCAAATCGGATGTATTTTGCTCCATTTTTTTTCAAATTAATCATTTCTTCTTTTATTCTTGATAATTTTCTATATTTAAAGGATCCATAAAAAATACTTTCCGTACAAAAAGAACAAAAACCATCAAGTCTTTCACAACCAGAAGAAATATCAATTTCTACAATTAAGTACGGATAATTAGGATGTTTTTTAATTAATTCACTTCCTAAATTATAGTAATCATCTCTATTATCGTAGTAATCATTGCTTATTTCCTTACCGAAGTATTTAAGTAAATCTTCAAAGGAATATATTTTAATAAGATTTTCTTTATCAATATTTATTGTTCTCTGACCGCCTTTTATAGAATAACCTCTAGTTATTGGTCCAATAAGAATATTTTTTCTTGAAAGATTTCTGCTTAATATTTTCTCGATATCATTTAGTGTTACAGGAGAACCTCCAATATATCTTCCTGGTGTAGATATACCGCCAAAAATTGTCAACAGATCGTATTTTTTTAGGTTTTCAAAAATTGAAGATTTTCTTATTTGATCAATAGTATAATAATAAACTTCAAAATTTTCTGAGATTAATAATCCATAGATTAAACGAATTTTCGGAGATATATACGGTGGAACACCAAAAGCAGCAGGTTCATCAGTATATCCATCAATTAATAAAGCTTTCATTTTCTTTACCCTCCAGTTACTGACAAAAAATAAAATTAATGTTAGATTATTTCAAGTGTATAATATATATATAAGTTTTTGGAGGTATTAAAATTGTCGATTGAAAAAAGTTGTTCGTTTTGCGGAAGAAGTGCTTCTCAAGTAAATAGATTAATAGCTGGTTCAGATGGATATATTTGTGATGATTGCGTGGAAATGTTTCATGAAATCATTGAGCAAGATCAGCTTCAGTTCAATAAAGAAGAGTATAAATTACTTAAACCATCACAGATAAAAGCAGAGCTTGATAAATACGTTATTGGACAAGAAAATGCAAAAAAGATGCTGGCAGTTGCTGTATATAACCACTATAAGAGAGTTAATTCATTAAATTCTGATGTTGAAATTGAGAAATCAAATATACTTTTAATTGGACCAACTGGAGCAGGAAAAACATTGATGGCCAGAGTTTTAGCTAAAATATTGAATGTACCCTTTGCAATAGCTGATGCTACTCCACTGACTCAAGCAGGTTATGTTGGAGAAGATGTTGAAAATATAGTTTTAAGGCTTCTACAATCTGCAAATTACGATGTAGAAAAGGCAGAGAAGGGAATTATCTATATAGATGAAATAGATAAGATAAGTCGTGGAACTCCAAATCCCTCGATAACCAGAGATGTTTCAGGGGAAGGAGTGCAACAGGCATTATTAAAAATAGTAGAAGGTACTCAGGCTAATATTCCTCCACAGGGAGGAAGGAAGCATCCTTATCAGGAGTTTATAAAGGTGGATACAACAAATATCCTTTTTATTGCTGGAGGAGCTTTTGATGGTCTTGATAAGATAATAAAACAAAGAGTGATGACATCAACAATGGGCTTTGGAGCAAACATTCAAAGTAAGAAAGATTTCAGACTTGGAGAAATATTGGAGCAGGTAGTGCCTGATGACTTAATTCACTATGGATTGATTCCTGAGTTTGTAGGAAGATTTCCAGTGTTATCAAGTTTATTTGACCTATCCAAAGAAGATTTGATTCAAATTATGCTTAAACCTAAAAATGCGATCATTAAACAGTATAAAACGTTGTTTCAAATGGATGGAATAGATTTAGAGTTCACGGAAGGCGCTCTCGAAGAAATTGCAAAAAAAGCAATGAAAAGAGGAACCGGTGCTAGAGCACTAAAAAATGTTTTAGAATCATTCATGATTGATTTAATGTTTGATGTTCCAGAATATAAAGAGTCATTTAAAATTATCGTTGATAAAAATTTTGTATTGACAAAGAATATAAGTAAACTTAGAAGAGAAAGTGCTTAAAAAAAATGAAAATATTAGCAATTGAAAGCTCCTGTGACGATACAGGAGTTTCTATTTCTGAAAACAGAAAAATCCTATCAAATATTTTAGCGAGCCAAATTGAAATACATAGAAAGTACGGTGGAGTGGTTCCTGAAATTGCTGCTAGAAAGCATTTGCAAATAATTTCTCATTTGGTTAAAGAAGCTCTTGAAAATGCAAATTTAAAAATTTCAGATATCGATGTATTTGCTGCTACTTATGGACCAGGTTTAGTTGGCTCATTATTAGTTGGATTGTCGTTTGCTAAAGGACTTGCTATTTCAGAGGATAAACCTTTTGTTGCAGTAAATCATTTATATGGTCATATTTTTTCTAATTACCTGTCTTTTCCAAATTTAGAATTTCCATACATGGTGCTTCTTGTGTCAGGGGGGCATACAGAAATATTAAAAGTTGATGATTATGATAATATATCAAAAATCGGAAAAACAATAGATGATGCAGCGGGTGAAGCCTTTGATAAGGTAGCTAGAATACTTGGATTGAAATATCCGGGAGGACCTGAAATAGAAGAAATAGCAAATAACGGAAAAGAAATTTACAGATTTCCTAGACCCCTTAACAAAAAAGATAATTACGATTTTTCCTTTAGCGGCTTAAAAACTTCTGTTCTTTACTTTCTCAAAAAAAATGAAGATAAATACGATATAAGAGATATTGCATATTCATTTCAGGAAGCTATAGTGGATGTTCTTACAAAAAAGGTATTCAATGCTGCAAAGAAGTACAAAATTAAAGATATAGTTTTCGCTGGAGGAGTAGCTGAAAATAAAAGACTTAGAGAAAAGGCACAGGATATATCACAAAAAGAGAAAATTAATATTTATTTTCCCCCCCTAAATCAATGTACCGATAATGCAGCGATGATTGCCATAGCAGCTTATGAAAAAATAAATAAAAGGGAGACTTATTCTCCCCTTTCTACTAATGCTATACCCTATCTTGATATTAATACAGATTAATTAGATTATTTAGAAACCTCAGCTTTTTTAGAAGAGGATTTCTTTGAATCGGTTGAATAAAATCCTGATCCCTTGAATACAACCCCTACATTTCCATAAACTCTTTCTGTATCTTCGGAATCGCAATAAGGGCAAGAAGTTTTCTTTTCTTCATTTATTTTTTTTAAAACTTCAAAGTCTTTTTCACAAGAATTGCATTTAAATTTATAAAATGGCATATCATCACTCCTTATATTTATCAGGAACTTTACCTTTTAACTATTATAATTCATTTTTTCATTTTTTTTCGAAAACTGATTTTTTGAATTATAATTTCTTTTTGGTTGAGAATATTTATGGGTTGCAACATCTATTACAACCTTTCTGTAAGGTTCTAAACCAACTGAATAACTCTTGAGATTTCTATATTTGGTGATTACTTCATGTACTATTCTTCTTTCGTATGAAAACATTGGTTCTAAAACTACTTTGCCATTAATAGACAAAGAATTTTTTGCCGCTTTGTGAGCCAGGTGTTCAATTATTTCTTTTCTATCATCTTTGTATCCTTCGATATCTACCTTTACATTGACCTTTACATCGGTTAATCTATTTGCGTATATGTTAAGAATATGCTCAAGAGCAGCGACAGTTTTTCCGTGGCGTCCAATCAATCTTGAAACGTTATTTCCATTGATAATAATCCGAAACGTTCTATTACGCATGGAAATATCGAAAAATACATCGCTATCAAAATTCTTTGAAATAGTATTTAAAAAATCTAATATCTTTCTTTCATAATATTTTGGTTTTAAAGTCGCATTTATAACTGCTTGCTTTGAACCAAAAATTCCTAAAAAACCCTTAGAACCTTCATCTACAATTTTTATATCTATTTCTTCTTCAGTGGCATTAAGGTTTTTGCACGCATTGATAACAGCTTCCTTTAAATTACTACCACTAACTTCAACAGTTTTCATTATCATTTAGAATAATACCTCCAGATATGGTGATTATTTCTTTCTTTTGTGATTTTTCTTTTTTCCTTTTTCAGTGGATTTAATTCCTAATACTTCCTTTAATGGAATTCCCTTAACATTGAATTTTCTATAAACTAGTTTTGTTATTAGTAACTGCAATAAACTTTGAGTGGCCCAGTAAATCATAAGACCAGTTGGGAATGAGAAGAAAAGAATCGGGAAAATCATTGACATTGCAATTGACGTTCTTGCACTCTTTATATCTTGGGCAGTTACTGGAGCCATTAGTATTCCAGTTAATAAACTGATTAGAATCAAAGGAAGATTCTGTACAAACCCACCGGTAGATAAATCTTGCCAGAAAAGGAATGGAGAATAAGCAAACATTTCACTGAAATATTGAATAACGTTGTATAGTAGAATGATTATTGGAAATTGAACTAATAGTGGTAAACAACCTCCCGCGGGACTTACACCTTTAGATTTATATAACTTGGCTGTTTCTTCCTGTTGTTTTCTTGGATCCTTATACTTCTGTTTAATTTTTTGAATTTCGGGAGCTAATTCTCGCATATTTATCATGGATTTTGTTTGCATATGCTGCAATGGATATAAAATAATCTTAACTACTATAGTAAATAGTATGATTGCCCAGCCAAAACTTCCAGTAAGTTCAAAAAGCCAGTAAAGGAAAACAACTATTCCATGATGAATCCAGCTAAAAAAGGTTAGTCCTCCAGCTTGAGAAAGAATTTGTTTTGCTTCCTCATAATATTCTGAAATTCCATTCTGAATATAGACTAATTTCATAGGTCCAGCATAAGTAGACAATCTTGCTCTTCCTGTTGAAGATTCAAAATATTTATTTCCAAAAACACCAGAACTATCTGAAATAACTGTCATAAATAGAGTCTTTTGACCATTTACCTTATCATAGGATGCGAAGTAGCCGTTCCCAATGAAATTATTGCTGTAGGAAATATATGGAAGATTAACTTTTATTTCTTTTGTAAAATCAAAAATAATATCAAATGTATAATAGGGATCATTTTTCAGAATATACGTTTTTGTTCCATTAGCATATTTAAATTCAAGAATAAAATTTCCAAAATCATCTTCGTCTAAAGTGAAATCGTTAGGTAATAATTCATTTTCTTCAGAGTCAAATATATCGTAACCATCTCCATCATATACATAAACAAGGTTACTAGATCTCAATGGAGTATCAGTTAAGCTGAGAAGTGTTCCCTTTGTTTTATTAAAAATTACTTCCATTTCTTTCATTTTGAAAGTTATAGTATCAGTTCCAGTTTCTGTTTCAATTGAAATAGCATTTACAAACGTAAAAGAAATAATCACGAGTATTATAATTAACAGAGCTTTTTTCAATTTAGGGTCCTCCTAAAGGTAAATTTTGTTGGTACCGGATCCTTTCCGCCGCGATTAAAGGGATTACACCTAAGTATTCTCCATATACTTAACAGTAGACCCCTGAAAACTCCAAATCTATTTATTGCTTTAATAGAATAAGAAGAACATGTAGGTGTGAATCTACATGAAGGTGGTTTGCTTGGAGATATATTTTTTTGATAAAACTTAATTATTTTGACTAATATTTTTTTCATTTTTTTTTCCAATTTCTTCAAATAGCGAAAGGAGCTGTTCCTTAATAAATAAATAATTCTTTCCCCTTTCGTCAAACGAGTCTGATAATTCTTTCCTTGGTATAATAAGTATATCACAACAGATACTGACGGTTTGCTTGCTTTTTCTAAAAATTTCCTTAATTATTCTTTTTAATTTATTTCTTTTATGAGCTTTACCAAATTTCTTTTTAATTGATATTGCCAACCTTGTAAAAGGCAGACCGTTTTTTATATATAATACTACAAAATAGGGGTTCGTAAGACCTACGCCCTCTTTATAAATTTTTCCAAAGTCTGCCTTTTTATTAATTCTTTCATTTCGTTTTAATGTAAAGGTTGGTTGAATCACACAGTGAGTCTACTCCTGCCTTTTCTTCTTCTATTCTTGAGTACTCTTCTGCCTCCTACGGACTTTTTTCTTTCAAGAAAGCCGTGAGTTCTGTTTCTTTTAACCCTTGATGGCTGATAAGTTCGTTTCATCGTGTTACCTCCTAAATCTTTTTCTGCACTTTGTTAATTATACGGAGAGAGACCGGGCATGTCAAGAGTGTTTTTATAAAGTGTTTTTTACTTTATTTTAAAATATTGTATTATATATATAGTTGA
>CAZGZM010000052.1:2909-4840 GCA_964529955.1 uncultured Thermotogaceae bacterium | reverse complement strand
TTTTATAAAGTGTTTTTTACTTTATTTTAAAATATTGTATTATATATATAGTTGAGTTTGATTTGAGGTAGAGTTATGTTGGTTTCGATAATAGGAGTAAATTTTTATTTCTTTAAAAAAATAAATATAGAATTTTCTAGAAGAATGAACGTTATTTCAGGTGAGTCAGGTGCTGGAAAGAGTATAATATTAAGGGCTATTAAAGCTTTAATAGGAGAGCCATCTGATTATAAACCTCAGGAAGAATCGTTTATAGAAGGCGTTTTTTATATAAAGGATCTCCTAAGAAAAAAACTTTTAAATATGGGATATAACTTTGAGGATGATGATTATTTGTTAATAAATGTAAACTTTTCTTCAAGTAGAACAATTTATAGAATAAACGGAAGAATACTCCCTAAAATGGTTGTTAAAGAGCTCTTTTCAGATGTTATAGAAATACATTCTCAATTTGATAGTGTTGGTTTACTGGACACTAATAGACATTATCTTATTCTTGATAAATCCTTCAAAAATGAAAAATTTTACCTTGAATATAACAATAAATATAGTGAATATTTAAAAGTAAATAAAACACTGAATAATCTCCAGATCAATCCTGAAGAGATAGAAAAAGAAAGAGACTATATCGAATATCAGATTGAAGAAATCGAAAAGTCTAATCTAAGTGCTGAAAAAGATAAAGAAGTGGAAAAAGAGTACAAAAAACTTCAGAGAAGCAAACAGGTTGAAGAAATATTGAATGAAATTATTTATACAATAAATGATGACGAAGAAAACTCAATCGTTTCAAAATTACAGAGTAATTTAAACATTTTATCAAAAATATCAGATATTGGATATGATAATATGCATGAACATATGAAAATAATTGAAGAAGATATTATGAATTTATATAGTGAAGCCCAAGCGGAATTGGAAAGCCTATCTACAAACGAAGAAAAATTATTTGAGTTAGAAGAGAGAATAAATGTTATTCAAAATTTGAAAAGAAAATATGGAAATACAATAGAAAAAATATTGGAATATCATGCAGAATTAAAGAATAAAAGAGAAGAAATTCTCTATTTGCAAAGGGAAAAGGAAGTATTAATTAAGAAAAAAGACGAATTATTAAATGAATTGAAAAAGTTAGGAAAAATAATTTCGGAAAATAGAATAAAATTTTCAAAGAGAATTGAAGAAAGGATTAATAAGGAATTTACAGTATTAAAAATGAAGGGAGCTTCTTTAAAATTTAACATAAGTGAAGAGAATGAACCAAAACATTACGGAACATCAAAGGTGAACATAATAGTGAAAACTAATCCAGGAAATGATTTTAGAGATATTGAAAAAATAGCTTCTGGTGGAGAACTCTCGAGAATTCTACTTGCATTAGAATCTGTTTTAAAGGATTCTCTGGATGTTTCAACTATTATATTTGATGAAATTGATTCTGGAGTAGGGCAGAGGATGGCTGATACTCTTGGAGATAAACTATTCGAAATATCTAAAAATGTTCAATCAATTGTTGTGACGCATCTTCCTCAAGTAGCAAAAAAAGGTGACAAGCATTTTGTTGTAAAAAAAATTGTTGACGAAAATACTACTGAATCAATTATTTATTCTCTTGAAGGAGAAGAAAGAGATAACGAAATATTTGAAATGGCGGGTAAAAAATAATGGGAAAAAGTGAATTGATAAATAGAATTATTAATGAAAAGGGAAATGAAGCGATTCCAATTTTAATATCTCTAATATATGAAAACGACGATGGAGAATTAATAAAACTAGTTTTAGAAGCCTTGGATAGTTTAGGTGAAAAGGGAAAGGAAGAAATTTATAAAATTTTTTTAAAACTTTTTGATGATGAAGAAGAGATAAATAACACCAAAATCTATTTTTTAATTGATTTTTTAGCAGATAATGGAGATATAAGGATAATAAAA
>CAZGZM010000052.1:0-2790 GCA_964529955.1 uncultured Thermotogaceae bacterium | reverse complement strand
AAATTAACCTTTTGATTTATGATGCTTTAGCTATTCTTGGTGAAGGTGAAAAGGTTATAGATGTTTTATTAGTTATGACCGAAGAAAAACTTGATTCAGATAGTTGGGAAGTTCTGATAATGGCTCTTAGTCATACTAAATCGGTTAAAGCTCTTTTAAGGTTAAAAAAAATGTATTTTGAAGAAAAGGATGAAAATCTAAAAGCAATGATTCTACAGGGAATAATCAATATTTTAAATGAAAGAGAAGAACTTATTACTCAGTTCAGCAATGATGAATCTGGAAGAGATATTCTTAAAAAAATTGCTATATGGTTAAATAATAATGAAAAGAATATTTAAGGATTTATATCTGATTGGTTCTGAAATCACAGAAAATTATCCTATGAAATATCTGACATCTATTAAAATTGGTGGCAATGCAAAATATTTTATAAAACCTTACGATGTTGAAGGATATATAAAGTCCCTGAAATATTTGAATGAAGAAGAACTAAGTTTTAAGGTAGTTGGAAATATGTCAAACATCATTCCCGGAGATTTTTATGATGGAGTTTTAGTTTCTACAAATTATTTAAATTCAATAAAAATCTGTGATGAAAATGTTTATGTAGAACCTGGACTACAGATTAATAGTCTTATTAAGGTCCTAGCTAATAGAGGTTTTGGAGGATTAGAATTTTTAAGTGGGTTACCAGGTACAGTAGGTGGAGCTGTTTATATGAATGCTGGTGCATTTAGTGGTGAAATAAAAGATATTATTGAAGAAGTTTATTTGTCTGATTTATCAGGGAAAGAAAAGATATTTTCGCTGGAAGATATGGTTTTTTCTTATAGAAACAGTATATTAAAAGAAAAAAAACTTTTTATCAAAGGAGTAAAATTTAAAATTATCAAGAAACCTAAGGCACAAATCTATGAAAAAGCAAAAAAAATACTGAGAAGGAGATTGGAAAAGCAACCATTAAACAAGTATAATTCAGGAAGTGTTTTTATGAGACCATTTAAAACATTCTATGTGGGATCCACAATTGATAAGTTAAAGCTTAAAGGTTTTACAGTAGGGGATGCTCAAGTTTCTTCTAAACATGCTGGATTTATTATCAATAATAAAAATGCAACTCAATTAGATGTTAAAATACTAATTGAGAAAATTCAGGATATAATTTTTGAAACAGAAGGTGTCAGAATAAAAAGGGAAGTAGAATTTATTTAAAAGGAAAAGAGGTGAAAATATGGAAGATTTTGATTTCGAATACCACGAACCAGAGAAAAAAAGAAATATGAATTTTAATCCTTCAAAAAAAACAATTAAACTTGTAATTATAATAGTTGCTATTGCAATTGTAGCAATTTATTTTCTTTCGGGTTTATACATGATAGATCCCGCAGAAATCGGATTAGTAAAAACATTTGGTAAATATGTTGCAACTTCTACTCCTGGTCTAAATTACCATATACCAGCACCTTTTCAAAGTGTAGTTAAGGTAAATGTATCAACACTTAGAAAAGAAGAAATTGGTTTTAGAACCTTTGATATTGGAAAGTACTCAACATACGAAGAAGAAGCGCTTATGCTAACAGGAGATGGAAATTTCGTTTCTCTTGAAGCTGTTGTGCAATATTATATAAGTGATCCTGAACAGTATATTTTTAATTTACTTTCCAACACAAGCATTTACGGAACTGATGATATAGTAAGATTCACAGTTCAATCAGTTTTAAGAGAAGAAGTAGCTGCTAACACAGTTGACGCTGTTCTAACAACTCAAAGAGATGTTATAGCTGCGAAAACTACTGCTAAAGTTCAGGATCAATTTGATGAACTCGAAATTGGAATTCAGGTTAAGAATGTATATTTGCAGGAGGTAAGCCCTCCAAAACAGGTTATAGAAGCATTTGATGATGTTAACAATGCTAAACAGGATCAGGACAAATTGGTGAATCAGGCTACACAGTACAAAAATGATGTTGTTCCAAAAGCCCAAGGCCAAGCGGCACAAATAATAAAAGAAGCTGAAGCATATTCCGAGCAGGTGGTTCTTAATGCCGCTGGAGAAGCTAATAGATTCTCTGCTGTTTTGAAGGAGTATCTACAAGCTCCTGAAATAACGAGGAAGAGGATGTATTTAGAAACAATTAGTGAAATTTTAGATACAGCAAAGAAATTTGTAGTATTAGATAGTAATGAAGTTTTTAAATTTTTTGATTTAAATAATATGATAGGAGGTGATTCTAATGATTAAATGGATAATTCTTATTGTAGTTATAATAGTAGCTGCTATTCTGTTACCTTCTTTCTTTTTTGTTGTTGATCAAACTCAATTTGCAGTTGTTACAAGATTCGGTGATATACTTAATGTAGTTTTGGAACCTGGCTTGAATACAAAAGCTCCATTCATTGATTCAGTTAAAAAATTTGACAAAAGGATAAGGACATACGATGTTCCACCAGAGAGAATTTATACGAAGGATAAGAAAACTTTATTAGTTGACACTTATGCTTTATGGAGAATAAGTGATCCTGAAGAGTTTATTAAAAAACTCAAGACAATCGATCTTGCATCAACAAGAATTGATGATGTTGTATATTCAGTTGTTAGAAATACCTTTGGTAAGCTAAACTATGAAGATATTATTTCGGAAAAAAGAGATGAATATCTTGGAAATATGTCATCAGATGCTGAATACGAAATGAAAGATTATGGAATAGAAATAATGGAAGTAAGAGTTCTGAAGACAGATTTACCTGATGAAAACAGAAATTCAGTTTTTGAAAGAATGAAGTCTG
>CAZGZM010000051.1:0-12017 GCA_964529955.1 uncultured Thermotogaceae bacterium | reverse complement strand
AACCCCCTTTATGTTTTCTTTTAAGATTATACATATTTATATTGAAATAATCAAGCGTTATATTAAATTATTTTATTTATTATCATTTATATTTAATTTCTCATTATATTTTTGATTATTTGTTTATTTATTTCTTCTTCCACAAACTATTTTTCTAATATAAATATTATTTTTATCATTAATTGCATTAATTATAAAATATATCATTCTGAACATTTTTTATATTTTATATGTCATAATATATACGATAATATTTATCGGTTAGGGAGGTGGGAAAATGGCTGTAAAAAGTCCAAAATATGATCTGATTAAAAAGGAAAAGAATTTTGAGATAAGAAAGTATGGAGATATGATTTTAGCAGAAACACCTGTTAGCGACAATTATGAGAGTAATGGCTTTTATAATTTATTCAACTACATTACTGGAAGTAATTCTAAAAGAGAGAAAATTAGCATGACAGCTCCAGTAATTCATCATAAAAGAGAAAACGGTAACTATTCAATGGCCTTTGTTATGCCTGAGGAAAAGAAATTTGATTCTTTACCTGATCCAAGCAATAAACAGGTTGAATTAAATAAACTACCTGAAAAAACATATGCTTCTATTAAATTCTCAGGATATTTTTCAAAACAAAAGGCCACAAGTAAAACAAATGAATTGATTAACTGGATTAAAAAAAATAAGTATAAAGCTACTGGAAATCCACTGTTTGCGAGATATAACTCTCCATTCAGCATACCAGCTTTTAGAAGAAATGAAATACTAATAGAGATTAATATAAATTCCGAAAACTAACCTTTTAATTTGCTTAACTTACCGAATGAAATTTTTGATAGAATCCTAATGACAGTTTTTTCCTAATATACCTTATTATCAGTTGGGTAACGACAATCTCCCAACTGACTTTTTTATTTAGTACTCCTCAAATGGCTCCACAGGGGGTCGATAAATTCGTAAGTCAGCCATTCTTCCAACTCCAGTAGAAGATTTAACCCATTATCAGTAGTGTAATAAGTATTATCTGCATTTTTAAGATAACCTGCAGATAGAAGAAACCTAATAAGAATTTTTATCTTTTTATAACCCTTGGGGAAAAATTCCTTTAGATTTTCCAGATTAAGCTTTCTTTCATATAATGACCAGAATGTATAAAAAAGTCCCCCGGTATAATCATCAAGAAAATAGACTGATTCAACTGGAATATTTTTATTAATGATATTTGTTTTATATTTATTAAAGGAAAATGTATTAGTACTAAAAAAATTTCCAGTAAATGAAGATGAACTCATGCCCAATCCCAGATAAAACTCTCTTCCAACAGAAGAGAATCTTTCGCTTTTATTCTTAGATGTATAGGTCCATAAAGTATCTCTTTTATATCCATTCTTTGAAGCTACAATATTCAATTTATCAAAATATTCCTTTTCCTTTGATGGAATATTCTTTGTTTCTCCCAATCCAGTGTAAGAAAATCTCATTAGAGGATAGACCGATATCTGTTCGGGTTTATAAACGGCTACATTCAAAAAATCCTTTTCAAGACTTTGAAAAGAACTTTCTGGCCTAAAAACAAGATCAATATCTACGAAATCAAATCTTGCATCCATTACAGTTTTTAAGGCTTTTTTATTATCAAAACTATTATGATTTCTTCCAATGTACTTTAAAAACTCATCATCAAAGCTCTGAACACCAAGACTCACAAAGTTAATACCCATTCCTTTATATCTGGAAAGTTTATCGGGAATAGCATCAAGGGAATGTATTTCCAGTGAAATTTCTTTTTTGATATTTGATCTAAAGTTAGAAATTATTATCTCTAAAAATTCCATATTATCTGAAGGAGTCCCGCCGCCTATATAAAGAGAAGTAAAGTTATCAAAATTATGCAATTTCGATTCTTCTATTAATAAATCAGTATATTCTTCAGCTTTAGATTTATCATATTTCATTTTATGATAGGGGCAAAACATGCAGATATGCTTACAAAAGGGGTAATGAATATACAATCCAACTTTTTTTGGAGACTTAAAAACGAAATCAGGTTTAATTCCATATTCAGGAACTAACCTTTTCTTTATTAAACTTTTAATACTGTTGATCATGATTAAATTTTTTACTCTTTAAAATCTCTTCATGTTCAAGAGACGTACAGATTTTATAAAAATCATTCTTTCTCGCTCTAAAGGCATCTACTATGACAGGATCAAAATGAGTTCCTGAAAGACTTTGAATGATATCTTCAACATTTGAACAGGCGAAGGGTTCTTTATAAGGTCTTTTGCTGATTAGAGCATCATAAACATCAGCAAGAGCCATAATTCTTGCGCTTAAAGGTATGTTATCCCTTTTCAAAGTTTCGGGGTATCCTGTTCCATCCCACTTTTCATGATGATATTTTATAATTTCCTTTGCGACTTTAGTAAAATCGTTAACACCTGATATTTTTTCCATCCTTTCTATCGCTTTGAAACCATGTACCGGATGTTCTTTCATTATTTCAAATTCTTTATTTGTTAATTTAGTTGGTTTGAGCAAGATGCTATCAGGAATACTCACTTTTCCAATATCATGAAGAGGTGCAGTTCTATATAAAAGATTTATATAATCCTTATCTATTTCATACCCAGGTATTTTATTTTCATAAAGATATTCAGCGATCATTTGTACAAAGGTTTGAGTTCTCTGTATATGCTGACCGGTTTCAAAATCTCTGAACTCTGCCATTATTGCCATGGCTTCTATAGTTGCTCTTTGATTATTAAGGAGTTCCTCAGTTCTTTTTTCAACTTCTATTTCGAGATTGTTTTTATGATTTTGAAGATCATTCTGATGTTCTTCTAATTTTTTTTCGTTAATAAAAATCTTTCTCTGATATTTTTCCAGATAATAACTTCCAAATGTACAGATTAAATTCGCTGCTACATAAAACATTAAAAATGAAAATAGTTGAATGGATGAAATATTTCTTGTTGAAATAAGACCCCTTATAAAGAAAGAGAACACCAGTAACCACCCAGCAACTGCAGCATACAAGTATCTTAATCTTATGAAAAAATATCCAGCAACAAAGATAAGATCCATACCGAGTAAATAAATTGTGTTATCCGGATAAATGAAAATCATAACGAATATCCCAAAACCAGCTAAAAGATAGCATAAAAAAAGGAGAAACTGCCAGTAATGACTATAACTTTTCAAATAAGAGAGTAAAAAAACAAGTATAATGAAGGGAATTACAATTAAAAATCTTATTACATAATATACCTGAACATAATCAGGAGCCATCACTGGATCTAAAAAAGCAAAGGAAGCGTATAGAGCAGCAACCAGAACTAGTGAAATTCTCACCTGTTTCAATGAATTGAAAAAGTATTCCCTTTGAAATTCTCTTTCTAATTGAGAATTCTTAAATATTAAAGAAATCTTACCGAGGTCTTCCATTGAAAAATTATATCATTTTAATTATTTATTAATATTACAAAGTTGATTATTCATTTAAGCATTTTTCTAAAATACCTTCAACTGATGAGGCTAGATCATCCTTATATTTGTCGGAGGATTCGTCATCTGTAAAAGCTCTTTAGGAAACCATTAACCCCGAAATAAATCTGTTGAAAATACTAAGAAAAAACTTTTTTTTAGTTTATGCAATTTTTCTAACATATTATTTTACAAAGGGATCATATAGAAAAAAATCATTTTCCGTTTTTATCAATTCTCTTTAAATTACTGGTTATCAAGAAATTCTGCAAGAAACAGTTATTATATTCAAAGAGTGAAAACTGAAACTTGAGTTATTAAATCCTGATTTGTTAGCCCAATTCATTTTGATAATTGCGAAACTTATACTGTTTCAGTAAGAGAAAAAAATGATTTATAAATTATTACAGCAATATATACAATCGAAAATGCTGGAAATTCATCTCCACATAACAGTTTCCCAGCAAATATTCAATCCATTAAATTAAAAAGGGTGTTTCTCAACATGTTCATAATTACAGGACATACATATTGAATAAACAGGTTTACCACTCTTTCTATTTTTTATTTCTTCTGTTTTATTTACTTTCATATCATCCTCTTTATAATTGTATATGTTTTCGTCTATTAAATAATTGATGCTTCTTTTATTTATATATTAAAACCACCCTTAAATATAGGGTGGTTTTGAGAGGGTTATGAAAAGATTTTTCCATTTTATTGTTGCTTTTAGGAGGTAAACCGAGGTTTACTTATTTAAACGATTGGCATTTCTATTATCTTTTTATTCAATTCCTTTATCATCTTTCTTTCTCTTTTACTTACCTTATCTCTTTCCAGGTTGTTTAAAACAAGATTCTTCATAAAAAAATGTTCAAGTTCTTCAAGTTTATATATTATGTCATCATCTTCACTTTTATTTCCAGATACTTTATTTACAACATTATTCAATTCTTCTGAGAATTTTTTTTCATCTTCTTTATATAGTTTTAATACTCTGTCAAGGTCCTTTAAAAATTTGTCTAAATCTACATCATTGTCTCTATACATTTTAATCAACCCCTTTTCTAATCTAAAACTATATTAAACTCCTTTTCTTAGAATTAGCTTAAAAAATTAAATATATTTAATAACTCCAGTATAGCCATCTATAAAAATCTTCTCATTATTTCTAAAAATACTCATAGCATTTTCTACTGATACTACAGCAGGGATCTTATACTCTCTGGCTATTATAGCACTATGAGATAAAATCCCACCCGATTCTGCTATAATAGCACCTGCTTTAATAAATATTGGGGACCAACTAATATCAGAAAAGGGTATCACAAGTATATCTCCATCATTAACATTATTAAAGTCACTGCTTCCCCTCACAACTTTAATTTCTCCCTTGTAATATCCACTTGATGCTGCAATTCCATTTACTTCCTTTTCACTTTTACTGACAGTTATAGGCTCCGGAATATTATCACCATAAATTACTTGAGGGAGCTGTATATGTTCATATTTATTAAAATCATTTTTAATCATTCTTACTTCTTCTTTTCTTATTTTATTTCTCTCAGTAGAGAGTGCATCATAATCTACGAAAAATATATCTTCTCTTTCTTCAATTATTCCCATTTCAGAAAGTTTCTGTCCTAGATTCAGAAACACTTCCCTGAAAAACGAATAACCCTTTGAATAATAAAAACTAATATTTTCCTTCATTATTCTTAGTCTCTTTACTTTTTTGATTTTTCTCTTTATCGTTTTATCATCAGGGATTTCCGGAAGATTTTTTTTATGAGGTTCCTTATGGGAAGAGATTATATTAAAAACTATCTGTTCATTTTCTCGCCAGTGGGGTTGACTGAAATCATTCCCGCTGTCACTTAAATGTCCGAAATTTTTTATGAATTCTCCGTAAATATTGGATATCTCTGAATTTGGATATTCATTAAAACCATTTTCTTTTATCTTGTTTTTTTCCTGCTCACTCAAAGAATCAATTTTTCCCTTTATTTTTTCAATCGTTCTATTTGGTTCAATATCACTCAACTCTTCTATATCACTCAAATGCTCTATTATTCTATTATCGTATCCCTTTTTTTCAATATACTTGATAATATTGTATTATGCCCCTCTTTCTTTTATTCTCTTCAGCCTTATAATCTCTTTAAATAACTCTTCGGTTGATAGTTTTTTTATTCCTTCTAAATCGTATTCATTACAGAAAGTTTTATAATCACTAATGAATTTATCTGCCTGATTTTTGAAATTCAATTTTGAAAGAACAAAAATAAACATTCTTGGAAAATACTTTAAGGTTTTTAAAGAGGGTTTGAAAAAATTAGCCCTTGTATCTGGATAAATACCTAACAATAATTCGAGGGTTTCTCGTGGCATTCCCAAGAGTTCAAAAATATCTCCGATTATTCCCATATTGAAATATGATCTAAAGTAGAAAGTTTTTGCCAGATGCATAATATCTAAATCATTTTTGCCGATAAGTTCTGTAAAAAGCTTTTTCCAGGCCCCGTTTATCATTGGTACATTGATTGACCAAACAAGAGGTTTATACATTCCCGGCATGAATTCCTTTGATATTTTGTTTGAATAAATATTCACATTTTTTAGTGTTGTTATATTTCTTATTTGAAGAATATAAAGATCTCTTCCGTCGTGGCTCCATTCTATATCGATTGCTTTTCCAAGATGCTTTTTAGCTTTTTCAGACCAGTCTATAAGTTTTTTTATTACTGTTTCATCTAGATTACATCCATATGGTTTCTTAAAGAATTTTCCCCAACCGTAAATCCATCTGTATGGAGTTACTCCCTTTCCAACTAGCTTTTCTCCTAAACCCTCAACTGCTTCTATTATGGTTTGATTGAGTCCGTTAATTGGATTTTTTGAAAATAGCACTCCTGAATACTTCGAGTCAACCATTTCCTGTATTAAAACGCTCATTGCTGGAACTGAAGATATTTTTTGAGCCTTTAAATATTCTTTAATCCTATTGCTTTTAGCTGAATCAAATACTTTGCAAATACCATTTATAATTTCGTCAATTCCACTCAAATTTAAAAAGGTGTCAAATTGACCTGCAAATGAAAAATCTGGAGAATCCTCGATACTTGCTGAAGATCTTACAGCATATTTTTTATCTTCATTTAATATTTCTTCTATTTCTTTTTTTATTTTTAATATAAAATCTTCTGGATTATTCATATATAAATTAAATGCTTCAAAACAAATGCAATAACTCTCTGGAACATTTAATTTTAAATGCTGAGCATAAGAAGTCATTCTGATTTTTCTTCCAACCATATAACTTATTTTCTTATAACTGGATGAAGTTATTTTTTTAAGGTACAAATAATCCCCTCCTATTTAGTTATTCCATAATGAATAAAGTCGTTCTTTTCCCTTTCATTTTTCATAAGAAATAAAAGAGTGAGAGCAACTGAAAATAAAAGCATTTCAAAATTTGTTTTAAAAATTATCATAATAGGAGTAATTGAAAGAGAACCAATTATTGAAGAAAGCTTGGCTTTTTTAGTTAAAGAAATAGTGACACCCCATATTCCAAAAATTATTAAACCTGCGAAGGGATTTGAAAAAAAAACAGCTGATCCCGCAACAGTTCTTCCCTTTCCACCTCTGAACATCAAGAAAATCGGATACATGGTTCCTATTACAGCAATAAGCATAGCTCCATAAGTAACAAACCGCTCTAGGCCAAGTATCTTTCCATATATCAGCGGAACTAAAATTTTTGAAACCTCTCCTGCAACAGATAATAAACCAGCTTTAAGCCCTCCCTGTTGGAAAGCATTTGCAATACCAACATTTTTTGTTGCTTCATTGAATAATTTTTTTCTTTTAAAAAAATACGTGAATATGAATGCATAGGGTATCGACCCGTAAATGTATGCAATTAGAAAATATATTATTAAACTCATCTTTCACCTACAATTCCTTTTATTCTATTAACATAACTATCCATTTTGAACTTTCTTTTTAATCCATTACTGTTCATGTATCTTATTTTCCCATATACCTTTCTCTCTGCCCATGCTCTATCATGCTTTCCTAAACACCACATGATTCCAGCATAACCATTGGGATCTCTACCATCCAGTTCGTATTTATTATTCAACTCAATTGCAGTTTCAATAGCTTCTTCTGGAGCGGTAGACCACTCAAGAATCTTTTTGCCCCAATACATCCGCATATAACCACTCATCTTTCCTGTTTTAACCATTTCCATTTGTGCTGCATTCCAATAAATATCGTGTGTTTGAGCATTTTCAAACTCTTCCGTTGAATAAAGGTAATCTCTTTGATCTTTTCTATGTTCGTTCAAAGTTTTCTTAGCCCACTCATTCAGTCCATTAAAATTATAATAGTTCTGGTTATAATAACAAAAGTTTATTGCTAACTCCCTCCTGATAAGGAGCTCTTCTAAAAAAATCCTGGAATTTTCATCATTAGATTTTTTGATAGTATTAACAATTTCCAATGGAGATATTTGTCCAAAATGGAGATACGGACTCATATTGGAAGAGCAATTCCTAGAGGGATCGCTCCTTTCTTCAGAATAAAAATCTAACTTGTTATTTTTAAAATCATTCAACTCCTTCAATGCAAAAGAATGTCCTCCTTTAAATTTTGCTGTAGAAATATTTTTATATGTTTTTAATTCACTTAAAATTTCCTCTGAATGTCCAAAATCAACTTCATCTTCAATTTTTTCTGAAAAAGAACCGCATTTTTTTAATTCATCTTTTTCATAATCAAGATAATCATCAGCTATATTCCAATATTTTCTTCGAAATGTGGCTGCGCTGTATTCTTCTTTGTCTGAAATCTCCTCAACTGGAACAGAAACATTTGTTTCAACATCAAAAAGTGAACATCGGAGATTTTCTGAAATTTTATCTAACCAAATCTTCTGTGGTCCAATATAATTTTTGTCTGTGATAATTAACGAAGAATTCTTCTGTAATTTATTAATTATTTTTACAGGGTCTCCTTTGAAAAGTTTCAAATCAAGATTCATATGCTTTAAATCATTTTTAAAGTCTTCAAGACCTTCCATGAGGAATTTGAAGTGTCTATAATTTGACCCGGTAAAATTTTCATCAATAATAAAAATTATTAATAAAGGTAGTTTTTTTTGTACTGATTTATTTATTGCAAATTCCAGAGCAGGATTAAAAAAGCATCTAGGCGAAGCATGCACCCAATAAAGAATATATTTTCCTTCGGCTTCATTTCTACCAATTATTTTAATTCTCTTTTCATGGAACATTTATCTTCCCTTTCCTGAATCTGTTATTTCAACCAAATCGAATGGATATGGTTCGAAGTATGTTTGTATTTTCAAATACTCAGTATCATATTTAATAATATAAGATTTAATAAGATGAATTGGAACACTAAGAGGTACTTTTCCTATTCTGAACATTTCAAGGCTATCCAAAAAGAAGGCTTTTTCTTCTGTTTTCAATAGATCCTTAAAATAACCTAAAGCGTGCATTAACACATTTATATTTGATGCATATCTCGGCTTTTTACTTAATGCCTTTAAGAAAAGATCAATATATTCTTTTTTCATCTCCTCAATATCGCCCTTTTCTCTATTTGAAACAATCTTACCCATTTTTCTCATTAAATTTTGATTGTAAGCCATTAGAAGGAGTTTGTTCTTACTTTGAAATTCCACAAGGTCTTTAATTTTTGTTGTTTTCTTCAATTTTCTTATTTGAGGCATTAAAAAGAGTCTCGTCAAGAAATGCTCTCGTATAGAAAAGTTTCTTAATCTTCCTTCATCTTCTATAGGATGTAGAGGAAATTTTTCAACTATATAACCTCCGAAAAAACCTTTCTCCTTTCCTAAAGGAGCTACTTTACCGGTCGAAGGGTAGAACTTTACATTGCTGATACCACATGAAGGCGATTGCCCCTTTAATATAAAACCATCTACATCTAATAAATTATCTACAAAGGATTTTCGAAACTCAAGCATCTTTTCAGTAACGTCTAAATCAGTTGCTGACTGTATAAGATACCTTTTATCACTATCTTTTTTCTTTACAATTCTTATGGATTTTCTTGGAATTCCTAAACCAATTTCTACTTCGGGACAAGGAGTTATGAAGTTCACATATTTTTTTAGTTTTTCAACAAATTTATCAGGTATTGTTTCACCGTTCGTTCTACACTTCGCAAATCCCAGACACCTGCTTGCTACAACATTTGGTTTAAGGTCTTCTATCATATATCCCTCCATTTATTTATAATAAATATAAATTTTATATATAAAGTATATCATTCTAAATAAAACTTTTAGATATAATTTTAGAGTTTAAACAATTGTTTTAATGTTATTGCAAGCCCCGCTGCATCATTAGTGGGAGCAATATAATCAGCCACTTCTTTCAATCCTGATTTTGCATTACCCATTGCTACACCAATACCACTCATCTTTAACATGCTGTAATCATTATCATTATCCCCAAAGGAAATTACAGATTTCATATCTATTTTTTCTTTTCTAAGCAAATCTTTTAAAGCATCTCCTTTATTTACATCATTTGGAAGAACCTCCATAAAATCTCCAAATGATTTCACGAGGGCTATGTGTGGAAAAAGAGGCTGAAGTTTTTCTTTGTATAAATCTAATTTATCAATACTGTCAATAATTAAGAGTTTTGTAGGTTCGTTTTTTCTCATGAATTTGATCATATCCGGAGCATGAGTGAATGGTATTCCGGCATGTTCTTCATAATCATAAGCCCTCTTTTCCAGTCTGGGCACATACAAATCATCATTAATATATGCCTGTACAAAAGCGTTTTCAAATTCTTCCATTTTTTTATAGAACTCTATTGCCATTTCTGATGAAAGAGTTCTGTGATAAACTATTTCGTCATTTTCTTCAATCATAGCTCCATTATAGGCAACAACGGTATATCCAGAATCCAAAATTTTAGAAATAACGCTTTTTGCAGACTTCAATCCTCTACCACTTGCAAAAATAATTTTCTTTCCCATTCTTTGTAATTTTCTTATAATTTCTATATTCTCATCTGGAATTTTTTGCACTGTGTTGAGAAGCGTTCCATCAATATCTATCACTATTACTTTTATTTCTTCTGGATTTACATTATTTAAATCATTTTTCACCATAAATCTCTCCCACAATATAATTAAAATGATTAATATATTTTTTTGCCATAACTTCCGACTCGAAAAAAAGCTCAACTTCATTATTCTTTAACCACCCATTTTTTGAAAAATTAGGGGAACCAGTAATTATGTACTTTTCATCTATAATAATAGTTTTGTCATGTACTAACCATTCATTGTTATTTATAATTATCTTATCATCAAAAAACTCAATAAGTTTCGAATCGTAATTCCAATCATCCACTATTCCTCTTATCTCTACACCACTAGATTGAGCAATTTTAAAAGCAGCCATAAAATCTTCGTCTGTAAATGCATAAATCATGAAATAAATACTTTTCTTTGATCTTAGAACGTTTTTTAATATTATATCCTTAGCTTCTTCTGATGGTAAAAGAAAAAAATTAAATCCCCTTTCTCTATATAATATGTTAGAATTATCATTCTTAATATTTGAAAATATTTCCAAAAATATCTTTGCTATTTTTTCGTCTCTAAATATTAAAAATGAGTTTGAATCTTCTATCAAACCTCCGTTTGTAAAATTCCCTGTCCCGACAATAACTATTTTTTCATCTATTATTATAAATTTTGCATGTTGAAGATAACTTGAATTATCAGATGCTATATCGAAATTTATCCCTGCTGAAAAGGCTCTTGAAATTGAGTTATCATCTATTAAAACTTCTATTTCAATGCCTCTTTCATTTAAATAATTCAAACTTTCAACAACATCTTTACAATCTATAGAATAACTTGCAAGATAGATAGATTTTTCAGAAGATGAAATAAGATGTATTATTTCATCAAGAATATTTTCCTCAGTAAAAATTAATTCTACCGAAAATCCTAAAGTAAATATATAAATAAAAAATATAAACAAAAATAATTTTCCCATAATCTCTCCAAAAAAAATGGAGAACCTAAGTTCTCCGTCTGGTGGAGTCGAGGGGACTCGAACCCCCGGCCTATACAATGCCATTGTATCGCGCTCCCAGCTGCGCCACGACCCCACTTGATACAACTATAAATAAATTATATCACTTATCTTTTTCTTTCTTCGGTTCTCTTAAACCAACCAATTACAATTGGAGCTGAAATATATAGAGATGAGTAAGTACCTACTACAACACCTACCAGCATTCCAAACGCAAAGGGTCTTAATACTTCTCCAGAGAAAATAAACAAACATAAAATAACAATGAATGTTGTTAAAGATGTATTTATAGATCTTACAATTACCTGATTAATACTATCATTAACAACCGTTTCGATCGTCGGTCCTCTCATTCTCTTCATATTTTCCCTTACTCTATCATAAACAACAATTGTATCATTGAGCGAATAACCG
>CAZGZM010000050.1:0-12193 GCA_964529955.1 uncultured Thermotogaceae bacterium | reverse complement strand
CCTGTCAACCAGACAAGAGCTTTGTTTACTTTCATTCCCTCTTTTTGTATTTTTAACAATCCCGCTAAACCGGCTGCTGCAGATACTTCAATTTTCTGGTCTTCCAATACTTTCATATTGTAGACAGATTCTAACATATCAAAATCATTTACGGTTATGGTACCATTAATATAGTTTTTTACTAAATTAAAGATGAATTTTGATGCTCTGTATACCGCTAATCCATCAGCTTCTGTCCTGGTTTTTAATCCTATTTCATTAACATCTCTGGGGTTTTCCTTATTTTCTACTAAAGCCAATGTCATACAGGGAGCGTTTACAGGTTCTACAAAATAAGTTTTAACTTTATTTCCAAATACTAGATTAAGGGCGTATGATATTCCTCCAGGGGCTCCGCCAACACCACAGGGAATGAATACATACAGTGGATCATCTTCTGACAAAATTATATTTGCTTTAGATATTTGTTCTTTCAACTCAAATATGGATACTGCATAACCTAAAAATAGCTCTACTGAATTTTCATCGTCTATGAAAAAGGTGTTTTCTGAATTCTTTGCTCTTTCTCTTCCTTTTTTTACTGCTTCTGAATAGGTTCCATCTATTTCAACAATTTCTGCATCAACTTTTCTCAATATTTCTTTTTTCCATTTTTTAGCATTATTTGACATATAAACTATTGTCTGAATTTCAAATATCTGAGAAAATAATCCAACACTGAGTGCAAGATTTCCAGTTGAGCCCACTATTATCTTATATTTAGAAAATTTATTTTCCTGTATGTATCTGGATAAATTTAATGGAAAATCTTTTTCTATCCAATTTTCTTTTTGGGATATTTTTTCAACAATATCAATTATTGCATTAAGACTGCCTCTGGCTTTTACCGAACCAACTATTGGAAGATTGTTATCCAATTTTAGATATAAATAGATTTTGTTAAAATATTTATCATGAATACTTTTTGTTTTTACTAAATCAGATCTAATTATTCCATTTTCAATTTGAGAATACTTTTTTTTAATCAGCGGAGAGTATTTAATAAGTTTCTCATAAGTCCTTTTAATATCTTCTATGGAATAGGTTTTTTCTTCTTTTTTATTTTTATTTAAGCAAATAACCGGAATTCCGGATTTAATTTTCTCTAAGATCGTTCTCTCCATTTTATTAAAAAAAAAGATCCTTTTAATAAAGGATCATGGTGGCGAGGGAGGGAATCGAACCCTCCACACATGGATTTTCAGTCCACTGCTCTACCTACTGAGCTACCTCACCGGTAGAAATAAAAAAATGGTGGAGGCGGCAGGGATCGAACCTACGACCTACTGCTTGTAAGGCAATCGCTCTCCCAGCTGAGCTACGCCTCCCCATTTGGCGCCCTCACGGGGATTTGAACCCCGGTCGCCGGCGTGAAAGGCCAGTGTCCTAGACCCCTAGACGATGAGGGCATTGAGTAGCACGAATAATATAATACATTAATTTTTTTATTAGGTCAAGGGGTCTAAAATTTTTTTTTATTAAAAATATCTTAAATATTTAATATTTACATATTTTTTCTGTTTTTTTATCATTAACCCGTTTATTAATACGCAATACTACATTTATGATAAAATTAACAGGGGGGTTTGATATGGCTGTTGATTTTAGGATGACCAAAAAGGGTTTGATACTGCTTGTCGAATCATTTGATTCTCTTGATAATTTGAAACAGGAAATATCACAAAAATTTGCAGAAAATAAGTCCTTCTTCACTGAAGGAGATGAAATTTCGCTCATGCTCACTGAAGAACCGAGTAAAAGCGAAGATATTGTCAAGATAGTTGGAATGGTAAGAAATCTGGGGATAGGAGTTAAGGATATACTCGTAGGATCTGCTGATAGTAAAAATGTCAAGGTCGGGCAAAAATATGATCTGGTAAGAGAAAAGAAACATGAATACCAGGGATGTGAATTGATTAGAAGAAACTTAAGATCAGGACAGATTGTTGTTCACAATTATGATGTAATTGTTATGGGGAATGTGAACAATGGTGCTGAAATAATTGCAGGTGGGAATATCGTAGTTATGGGCTCAGTTAGAGGAGTTTTAAGAGCTGGTTATGCAATTGGAAGTTCGGCTATTATTACCGCACTCGACTTGAAACCTAATTTTTTGCAAATCGGGAGTATTATATCTCAAGATTATGAGAGAATTGAAGGACCATGTGTAGCTCACGTTAAAACAGGAAGAATTATAAACCAGAGAGTAGAAGAAGTAACATTTGATTCAGATTTCAAATAAAAACGATTAGGGGGAATTTTGTGAAAACAGAAGATGTTCTAATAAAACTATCCGATTCCTTTGGACCTTCGGGCTACGAGGATGAGGTGATAGATTATATTCAGGAAGAGATTAAAAATAATGTTGATGAAATATCACGTGACAGCTTAAAAAATCTTATTACCTTAAAAAGAGGAAATAGAAAAATGAAAGTGGCAATTTTCACTCATGTAGATGAAATAGCTTTTTTGATTTCTAATATTGATGAGAGAGGATTTGCCAGAGTCGAAACTATTGGTGGAGTAGACCCAAAGGTTATTATTTCTCAAAAAGTAGTAATTAAATGTAGAGATGGAAAGATAAGAAAGGGAATTTTTGGAATGTTAGCACCTCACCTTCAAAATAATGAAACCAGAAGAAGAGTTCCAAATTATTCTGATCTTTTTCTTGACATTTCAATGAACGATGGCTGGAAAGAAATTCAAGTTGGGGATCTGGTTGCAATAGATACAAAGGCAATAAAGATGGAGAATCGTATTTGCGGAAAAGCTATGGATAATAGAGCAAGTGCAATGGTAAATATGCTAATTACCGAAGAATTGAATAAGTATTCTTCATATCCCGATGTTTTTCATGTTTTTAACTCTCAGGAAGAAGTCGGTTTGATAGGTGCTAAGGTTGGAGCACAATTTATAAATCCTGATTTAGCTATTGTTATAGATGCAACCTTTCATAGTCCTGAAAATGATATAAAAATTGATGATGGACCCGCCATTGCGGTTGGAGGGCCTAATATAGACAAAAAGTTTTACAAGAAACTAACCAAGTATGCTTCTGATAATAATTTTAAATATCAGAATGAATTTGCAAACGGGAGATCTGGAACTGATGCTGACGTTGTTCAGATGGCAGGAGAAGGTATACCAACACTGATTTTATCAATACCATGCAAATACATGCATACTCCTGTTGAGATTGTTGGGATAAAGGACATAGAAAATACAGCGAAACTTCTCGCAGGATTTCTTAATTCTTTAACTGGAGAAGGTGATGAAGAATGAATTTAGATAGACTTATAAAACTAACGAACCTTTCCGGAGTTTCAGGTTTTGAGGAAAATGTTTCAAAATTCATAATGGATGAGATTAAAGGAAAAGTAGACGAGAGTTATATTGATAAAGTGGGCAATGTAATTGCTTATAAAAGGGGTTTAATCGATAAAACACTAATGCTTTGTGCACATATGGATGAAGTAGGTTTGATAGTTGCTTCTCTGAACAAAAATGGTACAGCGGGTATTAGCAATCTCGGTGGAGTAGACCCCAGAGTATTGATTGGAAAAAAGGTTTATGTTGGAGAAAATAAAATCACTGGGGTGATAGGATTTAAAGCTATTCATAATCAGGAAAATTCTGAGCTTTTAAACCCTCCAAAGATGAAAAACCTTTCAATTGATTTTGGGTTTAATAGCGAAGATAAATTAAAGGAAAAGATTAAGATAGGAGATCCTGTAGTTTTTTCAACTGAAACTGAAAAAATCGGAAATTTTCTTACAGGAAAAGCATTTGATGACCGTTCCGGATGCGAAGTTTTACTGAATGTACTCGATTATCTTCAGGAAAATCCAGTTGAATATACTGTGGCGTTTGCCTTTGTTGTTCAGGAAGAAACAGGACTCAGGGGAAGTGGAATCGCAGCAAGGCAGATAAAACCTGATGCTGCTTTAATTTTCGAAAATACAACTGCTGGTGATAACCCTGAATTAGCTGAGGCAAGATGGTCGACCAGATTGGGACAAGGACCAGCGTTAACATTTGCTCACGGGGGCCTTGTTTTAGATGAGTACATTTTAGATTTGATTATGGATACTGTAAAGGAAAATAACATACCTTATCAGTTCAAATCCAGGACGAGGGGCGGAACCGATGCAGCAAGAATTGCGAGAACAGGTGCAGGGACACCCTCCGGAGTTATTTCTACTCCTTCAAGATATATTCATTCTCCAATGTCAATGATTAATATTAATGATTTTGAGAATGTAAATAAACTAGCTATATTACTCGTAAAAAATAAAAAAATATTTAAGGGAGAGGGGAATTAATTATGAAAGAATTATTGAAAAATATAACTGAGATATCATCTCCAAGTGGTAGAGAGGAGAAAATAAGGAATTTTATCATTGAAGAAATTAAGGACTATGTTGATGAATATAGAGTTGACAAACTTGGAAACCTTATTGCATTGAAAAGGGGCATTTCAGGAAAGAAACTTCTTTTAGATGCTCATATGGACGAAATAGGAGTTGTTGTATCTCATATTGATGATGATGGCTTTTTGAGAGTTGAAATGATAGGTGGAGTAAGTCCATATACTTTATTGGGAACAAGACTTCAATTTTTGAACGGTACCGTTGGGGTAGTAGGTTATGAAAGTGAAAGCATAGCTGAAGCAGCTGAAAATATGAAAAGCCTTTCATTTGATAAAATATTTGTTGATGTTGGTGCAGTTTCGAAGGAAGATGCTGAGAAAAAAGCTCCAGTAGGTTCATTTGCAACATACCAGGCAAAATTTTATGATGCCGGTAAAAGAATTATTTCGAAGGCTTTTGATGACAGAATCGGTTGTGCTTTCATGATTCAGCTTGTTAAGGAACTTGAAAAGCCTGTTGATGATCTTTACCTCGTTTTCTCAGTACAGGAAGAAGTGGGACTCGTTGGTGCAAGTGTAGCAAGTTATGATATCAATCCTGACATGGCGATAGCCCTTGATATTTCAGGTGGTCCTGATACTCCAAAACATTTCAAGAGAATGAATTTCAAGCTTGGGGATGGACCTCTAATAAAGATAAAGGATAGAGCATCTGTTAGTTCATCATACTTTGTAAACAAACTCACAGAAGTTGCAAAGAAATACGATATTCCGTATCAGTATGAAGTGTTGATTTTTGGAGGTACAAATGCACGGAGTTATCAGGTTAAAGGACCCGGAACTCACGCTGGTACAATTTCAATAGCAACCAGATACGGACATACTCCTCATGAGATGATAGACTATGACGATGTTTTAAATATAGTGAAACTTTTAAAAAAATTATGTGAAGAGGGGATTTAGTTTTCTAGAAAAATCCAAATGTTATGAATCAGCTAATTTTTTCCAATTCATTCAATAGACAATGTCACATATTATCAACGGATAAACTACCAGGAGATAATGAAGAATATCTATATATAATTGGTAAGGAAAAAAGAAGTAAAATAAAGTATAGAAATGAGCTTTTAATAGAAGATACAGAGGATAATATAACTCTTAATAATTTCTATTATGTTCTTCAGTATATCAGATCAAGGAGACTGGAAAAACTCTTCGTAATTGGAGATAATCCTCTAATGAATCTTGTAGGATATATTGCGAGTTCTCTAACTTCTATAAAGAGATTGATTTTTATGCCTACTACCTCCTTTTCTCAAGTATTTCTGCAGATAGGTGGTCAGTTTTTCCTCAATTATGAAGAAGAGAAGAATGTTTTAAAGACAACAGGAATGCCTGATATTGTTTATGTATATCCAGAGCTTTCGTTTGGAGATGGAAATCATAAACTTGTGAATCTTATTTCGATAATTAACACTTCAATTTCAAATGATATGAAACTCTTTCATTATCTTATGAATAATTATGAAAAGGCTACTCTCACAATTGACAATTACAGGTATATGATATGGCTTGCAGTCAAGGATTATTCAAGATTGATAAGTGTTGGTGAAATGCCTGTTGGATCGAATGTAGCTAAGTATCTTCAGAATATCTATAGACTTCAGATAAATGGAGAGATTTCCATGGCCTTTGGAACGCTATTTTCGATATGGCTGTCATATAATTACAAGATAATTGATTATGATTTTTGCAAGGATTTGATTTTTAAGATAAAAAAGGACTGGATTAACAAATGGTTTTACAGAATTGATATTACATCTTTTCTTGAATATTTTAAGGAAAATGAAAATTTAGATTTTTATATTCCTCTTTTTCCAGGAATTAAAAGGGTGAATATAGATTATAATAGCTTTAAAAGAATTTATAAAAACTCGAAGATTCGAATGGAGTCATTCATGTGAAGGATAACGATTTTACAAAAATAATACTGATTTTAGGAATAATTTTAATAACCTTTAGCGTAATAATTCTTATTGGGATTGGTTATATATTTTTACTTAATGGAGATCTGAATAAAAACGCATGGCTTCTTGAAGAAACCAGACTCAGCATAAAGGATTACTCTGTAAAGGATAAGGAATTAATTCTTAACGATGATGATTTCATTTTTCCTGATGTTGATAAGGAAGGGGATGTAGAAGTTATGAACGACATTACCCTGGAATCCTTCGATTATAAAAGACTGATATTCAATGCAAAACAGATTATCGAAAAGGATTCTGAGCAAAAACTATTAGTCGTTAAAGAAGACATGGCGTTTGAAGCTTGTGTTGAATCGGGAATAAATAATTATCTTATAAACAAATTCAGTAATGGATACTGTGTAGTAACTTCAAATAGAGAGATCATTGAGAAGAACTGTATTTTTAATAATTTTTATGGGGTTCAAATAGTTACTCATTCAAATTTGAACGTTGTAGTGAACAGCATAACATCTCTAAGAGAAAGAGATTACCCTGCCTTTGCTCTTAAGTGGACAACAGATGATGGAATAATTTACTATGGAATTAATATAGGGGTTTTCCCAGATAAGGATTCAGCAAATGAATATTCTTCATCCCTTAATGCATCGGAAATTACCGAAATAACAGGATGGAATATCGGCGGAAGATATATCAGGGCGTTATTTTAATTCTTTAGTGAATAATAAATTTGCCCAATAAATTCATGTATTGCAGATGAATTTGCCTGCAATGAGCTTGAATTGGGAAGGAAATCAACAAATGAAATTCTTCCATATTCAGCATAATAATTCGATGGAATGGGATTAATGATTTTGAAATCATATTTATCGAATGTATCGTAGGAACGCTTCATGTGAAGTGCAGAAGTTACTAAATCAATATTCATCCATCCATTTTTATTGCATATTTCGTATGAAAACTCCGCATTTTCCTCAGTAGTCTTAGCGTTATTTTCAAGAATAATCTGCTCAGAGGGGACTCCCCATGAAATGAGAGTTTCCTTCATTATTTCAGCTAAAGTTTTTTCGCTCTTGCCAAGTACATTTCCCCCAGTCACGATTATTGGTTTGCCTGTTTCTTTGTAAACCTGAAACCCTTTATTTGTTCTCAGCAGTGAAGTGGGACCAATCTGATCTCCGGCAGGAGTGTTAAATGAGCCCCCTGATAAAATAACAATTGCATCACCAATATAAGTATCATTTGGGGGAAATTTATTTTCGATGGGAATAACAAAGAGATTGCTTCCAAGGTTCGTAGAGAGAAGATAAAGAAAAATAGTCGTGATTATGAGTAGAATTGTTAAAAATTTTAGTTTCTCTCTCTTTTTCCAGATAAACAAAATACAGATAAAAAGTATGATAATTATTAATCCCGGTGGAGTGATTAAGGAATCAAATAATTTTTGAAGATAAAAGAGCATTAAAGAACACTCTTTAAACCCATTATATTGTCTGTAATCATGTAATCTGTTATATCTTTAATTTTTAGTGCCATATTTGGATCGTTGACTGTCCAGAAAGCAATTTTAAATCCCTGGTTTCTAAGATAATTTGTGAATTCAAAACCTATTTCAAAACTGAATTCTTCAAACATCTGCACAGGTAAATGGAAGGAATACGGTTTGAACTCTGTTATAAGATTTTTAAAGTATGCAGAAACCTCTTGAATATTCTCTTTTTTTGCATCTTCGCCTATAAGAAGCCCGATTTTAATATCTTTATCCTCTTCTTTGATCTTCGTAAGACATTTATGATCGAAAGAAGAAACGATAACATTATTTGTAGCCCCGAAACTCTTTATAAGAGGAACTATATATTTAGAAACATCAGGATCCTTTATTTCCAGATTTTTTATTGAGTCATCCTTTAATTCCAGAAGTAATTTTTCAAGCGTGGAAACATATTCATCATTTATTAATTTATTCTTCTTCAAATCTTTATAAGAATATTCTCGAAGTTTTATGTCTTTGTTGAATACTCTTTTTAGATCTTCATCATGATTCAATACTATGACATTGTCCTTAGTTAATCTTAAATCTGTTTCAATTCCATCAGACAGTTGATCTGCCTTTATTAGAGATAGTAATGTATTTTCACCTTCTCCTTTACCCATTCCTCTATGTCCTAATATAATCATTTTTCTCTCCTTTATAAAGTATTAATAATGGGAATTACACCCTGTCAAGTATTTAAAGATCACAGTTTATCAGTATTATATAGTGCTCGTTGGTCAATATGGTGTATAATCTATTGAACCTTTAAGACCGCTTCGCTGCCTAATGGCAGCGCTTTTTTTAATATATGGTGTAAACAAAGTGAGAATTCTCAGCGATGTCGATAATCTCTTCAACTTTCTTTTTACCCCATACAGCTTGAAAAATATACTGACCCGATGGTATATCTACCAGTTCAAACTGAAATAAAGTTCCAGCTTGAATGTTTTCATAATATCTCTCTAGATAGATTGGACCATCCAGATATATTTTCATGTTTTCAACTTTGAAATCCAGAATATCATATAGACCAATGTTCAGTTTGATACTCAGATCGATAAATGGATTCGAATACCAGAAATCGTTGTAAAAACTATCCTTATTCTGAATTTTTAATTTATCATATCTGGAGTAATAAAAACTGGATCTTTCAAGATCTTTTTGAATTTCAAAAAGATATCCCATATTGAAATTAGCTAACCAGTCATTGGGATTGATAAGGAGTGCTTTTTTTAAGTAGACTTCACTCGCTTTCAATTTTCCCTCTTTACGATAAATTGTTCCGGTGTAGATATAAGGTTTAATGAGGTCGGGCCTTTTAAGAATTATCCTTAAATAAATGTTCTTTGATCTTTCATAATCTCTTTGTAGATAATAAAGAGAAGCAAGATCGCTCATAGGATAAATCCATTGTGGATCAATTTCAACGGCTTTCTCGAGGTTTTTAACTGCTTTATTTATTTCGCCATCCTTTATATTTATGAAAGAAAGATTTCTTAGAGAGTATGGAAATTCTGGATCGATTTCTATACTCTTCTGGAAAGCTTCCTTAGATTGAGAATAATTGTTTTCTGAGAAAAGTAAAGCTCCGTAAGCTTTCAGTACAATTGGAGAATCGAGTTCGGGATCGAATTCAACTGCTCTGGTTATTAATTCGCTAGCTTTTGCTGTATTCCCCTCATAAAGATAATAATTACCGTATGCAGCTAGCCCTTCAGGGGATTCTGGGTTCATTTTTAAGGAATCTTCAAATAACGGAATATAAGTTTTGGTAGCATCCGGAAATCTATGAAATTGAATAAATCCCTTCGATGCAGTTTCATATGCAGATTGAATATTTATTTCATTAATTTTTTTTACCCATTCGTATCTAGTTCTGTAAAATAATTTTTCTCCAGTTTCTCTATTTGCTATAGTAGTAAGATTATAAATTACATACGAATCTCCATTCTGAGTTTCGTCATTTATAAAGAATGGAAATGAAAATATTAAACCCGTTTCGTTTGAATTATCAGTATTTTCAAATAAAAGATAGGTGAAATTATAGTTATTCAAATCGAAATCATTAAAATCGGAAAATTCTGTATTTTTTCCATCTTTAATATTTAAAATAGGATATAAGAGTTCTAGAGAATTCAAATATCGATTGTTTGAAAAGTATTCATTGAGTTTTTCGTTTTTGTATCTTGTAAGGTATTTTTCTTTAATGTATTCAAGATTTACGGGTCTTTTTGAGTAGTCTAAAAGATTGGAATCAATATCTCCAGAAAATACTGAAAGATCGTCATAAATAATATTCGATTTTTTATACTTATGTACAAAGAGAGATAAACTTTCGATGATATTAAATTTATTTTCAGGTGAGTACAATCTGTTATGTATATTGAAAGTTACAGAAGAATCTCCAGTTAAAACCGGTGAACCATAAATTTGAGTTAATAAAAAGGAGTTTTCTTCGATATTTTCAGTGTTGGAAAATAGAAGTTCTTGGGGATTAATAAATCTGTTATCAAATTTAGCTATTATTTGAGAGTACAGAACTCCTGCTGTTATTATAACTATTAATATTAAACAAAACTTTCTCATTATACCTCCGTAAAACCAAATATATTATTCACAATTATAATACATTTAATAAATGTTTTTTTTAATAAGAATTCACCAATATAAAAATATGTATAAAAGAACTACGTTATAAATATATCAAAATATAGTTACAAATAAAATAATTTTTTGAAATGAATAATTTAGTTAAATAGAGATATTTTTCTATAATCAACTATAAACAAATATAATAATGAATAAACAGATATAATTCTATATTGACATACGGGGAATGGAAAATATATAATGATAACGTTAACTCAGGAGGTAATTAATGAAAAGAGTAACGCTTGCAGATGTTGCTAAAGCTTCGAAAACATCTTTAATGACCGTATCTAGAGTTGTTAATAATAAATATGGCGTGAGTGAACATACAAAAAAAAGAGTTATGTATTATATTGAAAAACTCGGATACACACCAAATGACATAGCAAGATCACTAAAAGATGGAAAAAGCGGGAGAATAGGAGTTGTTGTATCAGATATAAGAAATATATTTTATTCGCTAATGGTAGGCGATATAGAAGATTTATGCGTAAGTAAAAACATCAGTGTTATCGTTAGCGATACAGGAAGAACATTAGAACAGGAAAGGAACGCAGTTAATTCATTAATAAAGAGTGGAGTAGATTCGATTTTAATTGCTCCAGAAGGATATGAATCAGATCATTTAATAAAGGTAATAAAAAATGGTATTAAGCTAGTTTCCTTCGGTGTTCACTTTGAAAACGAGATAATTAACGAAGTTTGGATTGATGAGGAAGCTGGAGCTAAGCAGGTTGGAGAGTACTTCAAAAAATTAGGCTTGAAAAAAGTGAAATTACTTATGGGAAATCCAAAAAAATTTACAACTAAAGGAAGAATAAAGGGGTTTATCGAAGGTTATGGGACCTTTGATACTGATAAAGACCTGGAGTTTTTTTCTGTAAACTGGAATTCGACATATAAATATATAAGAAATTTAGAAAAATTGCCAGAAGCGATATTCTGCTATAACGATATGCTTGCAATGGGAGTTTTAAAAGCATTAAATGAAAGAAATATCAAACCTGGTGCAGACATTAAAGTAGTTGGTTACGATGATATTTTCCTCTCAGATGTTTTTTCTTTAACAACAGTTAAGATTCCTGTTGAGAGAATGATAAAAGATTCATTTCAAATGCTAATTGGTGAAAAATCGGGAAAAATTAAATATATTCCAAAACTTAAATTGCGCAATAGCGCTTAACGGAGGTGTGTTTTTTATGAAAATTAAGGCTTTAATCCTTACTGCATTAATCGTAACATTGGTTGCTTTCGGTTTTGCGGGAAAACTGGTAATCAACTCTTACAATGGGGATCCTGAACCAAGAAGAGTAACAAATCTCTTACTCGATATGTTCCAGGAGCAATATCCTGATATCGAAGTTGAATTAAATATTTTCGCTCATGAAGATTTCAAAACACTTATCAGAACTTGGCTTCCTAGTGATGACGCTCCAGACGTAGCACAGTGGTTTGCAGGAGAAAGAATGCGATACTTTGCTGATAAGGGACTTCTGGAATCAATGGATGATATTTTAGGTGGAGAAAAATGGAATGAATTCTTCCCTGAGGCATTCAGATCGGCATGTTCATATGATGGTGAAGTATATTTCTTACCTGAATCATGGTACTGGTGGG
>CAZGZM010000049.1:9220-12353 GCA_964529955.1 uncultured Thermotogaceae bacterium | reverse complement strand
AATGGTGTAAATATTGTTGGTGTTTTGAGAAGCGGGGGAGAAACTAAATTTGCTATGATGCTTGAAATCGTTTCTCTGTGGTTTATAGGCGTTCCTCTTGTTGCGATAGCCGGGTTGGTACTTAATTGGCCTATAGCTGCTGTTTATGTTTGTACGATAGTTGAAGAAGTTTTTAAGGTTACAGTGGGGCTTAAAAGGTACAGATCTGGTAAATGGATTAAAAATCTTATATTTGAAAAAGAATAATCAAATTTAATATTATATTTGAATAAAAAGAGATTTAATTATATTTATCGTAAATAATGATAAATTATATTTCTATGTCTATATAAATATTGATAAATAGTTAATAAAAATATAAATAAAACTACATTATGCTATTATGTTAAATTAAGGTATAATATATATATAATATAACAAATAAGCATAATATAAAACAAATCATTTTTATTTCAAAGGAGGTAAAACCGTGAAAAAAGCTGTTTTGTTTTTTATAGTTTCATTATTTATTGTTAGTTTTACTTTTGCAACTCCAATAGATGTCTTTGTAGACATCAATGGAGCTGGAGAAGCAGAGACCTTAGATCCTCATTACGCATATGATACAGCAAGTGGTGAAATACTTAACGATATGTACGATTGTTTGATTATGTATGTAGGTGATTCGACAAGTGAATTTGCTCCTATGATAGCGAGTCAAGTTCCTTCTAGCGACAATGGTTTGATTAACGATGATTCTACAGTCTATACTTTCCCCATAAGAGAGGGTGGAGTTTTTCATTCTGGAAATCCAATTCGACCCTGCGACGTTGAGTACTCATTTGAAAGAGGGATATTATATGATCCTGCTGGAGGACCAATGTGGATGATAATTGAAGCTCTATCAGGAGGAGAATTTGCATCTGTTGAGGCATGGTTCGAAGGTTATTCTGGCATGGCATATAGTGATGCAGTTGATGAAAATCGAGTACCGGTTTCTGATGAAGCAAAGGAAAAATTAATTGGATTTTACAATGATGTTATTGACCCAGCAATCGAAGTAGATGGAAACAATGTTAAATTCACATTAACCGGTCCATTTGCTCCTTTTATGAATATTGTGGTCCATTTTAATTATTGGAGTTCAATAATTGATGCTAAAGCATGTATGGAAGCTGGAACTTGGGATGGAGAAGCAGATGGATGGTGGAAATGGCACGATTTACAACCACAAGAAACACCCCTTCACGTAGGAGATTTTGGTTCGGGACCATTCAAGTTATCTGAATGGGATAGAGCGCAACAGAAGATAATTCTCGAAAGATTTGATGATTATTGGAGAGAACCAGCTTTCTTTAAAACTGTAATTGTTCAAAATATTGAGGAATTTTCTACCAGAAAATCAATGATCGAAGCTGGTGATGCGGATATTATTTACTTCCCAACATCATATTTAGAACAAGCCCAGCAACTAAATGATGAGGGAAAAGTAATTTTAACAACAGGATATCCTAGAGCTGCTATTACAGCGATTCATTTTACTTGGGAGGTTGCTGATAATTCAGAGTATATTGGAAGTGGAAAATTAGATGGAAAGGGAGTACCACCAGATTTCTTCTCAGATATAGATATTAGAAAGGCATTTTCATATTGTTATGATGGAGCAACCTTTATTGATGAAGTTGTAAATGGACTTGGAAGGCTTGTTCCAACTGACCTTCCTGAAGGGTTCCTTGGATTTGATCCAACATTACCTCTTCCAGAATTTAATTTAGCAAAGGCAGCAGAATATTTCAAAAAAGCCTGGAATGGAGAAGTATGGGAAAAGGGTTTTGAATTAACACTTCTTTATAATACAGGGAATGAGGAAAGGCAGACTGCGATGGAAATGATTAAATTCTTTGTTGAAAGTATTAATCCTAAGTTTAAAATATATGTTCAGGGGGAACAGTGGCCTGTTTATTTACCAACATATAAAAATGGATTATTAGGATGTTTTGTTATAGGATGGAATGCTGATTATCCAGATCCTCATAATTTTATAGCTACATATTATGCAAGTAATGGAGTATATGGATTTTCACAGGGGGAAGCTTTCCTTGAATTTGCAAGAGAAAATTTTGATCAATTGATTAAAGATGCGATAACCGCATCAGATCCAAATGTAAGAGTAGAAAAATACAAAGAAATTCAAGAAATTGCAATTGAAAATTGTGTTGGAATTCCTCTGTATATGCCTTTAGGTATAAATGTAAGAGCACCAAATGTAATGGGATGGTTCCCGCATGTTATAAGATCCGGTGAAAGTTATTACGACATGTGGAAGGAGTAAAATAAAAACAACTTTCTTAAGCCAGGATGAAAATCCTGGCACTTTTTTTATTATTGAGCAACTTTCTTAAAATAATAATTTTTTTTATTTATTATTATAAAAACCATATTTATTAATGAACTTATTTAGTAATAATTTTTCAATAGCAAACTATCCAATTAATACACATCATTAACAATGGGTTTTTAAGTGTCAGAAAACATTTATGATGAAATAGGTGTTAGTTGTATATGATAAATATGAAAAAACAGGTTTTTGAATCTAATAATTTAAATCATTTTTTATTTCATCAATCTTTTTCTTAATAGTTTTTCGATTTTTAGAAGATAAAACGTTTTTCACTTCATTGAATGATTGAAAAAATACCTCTAAACCTGCCTTTGTTCTCTCTGTTATCCCGCTATTTTTCTCTATGCCAAAGGCTATATAGCTATTGTTTACGAAGTTATGATTAGCTTCCATACTTTCAATAATTTGACTGAAATAAGTGTTATCGCTTTTAATTAAGATTTTTTTATAAAGTGAGATAATGTCGAACATCCCGAAAGTCAGTCCATGTAAACCCATTATCATCTTTCCAGCGTCATTTGAGAGTAACCCCTGAACTGATTTATTTATTTCTTCCAGCCATCCGATGAATTCATAGTTAATATATTTGTCTCTTTTATTAATTAGAGATTCAGTCCATGAAAATTCTATAGCTCTTTCTTTAATTTTGTTAAAATATTTATCAGGATCATAGATAATTATTGATGATTTTAAACCGTATATATATCTCGAAACTTTGCTTGGAGAATTAAAAATATCTTCTACCTCTTTTTC
>CAZGZM010000049.1:0-9210 GCA_964529955.1 uncultured Thermotogaceae bacterium | reverse complement strand
TCTCCTTTCTCAAAACTTTTTTAGGAGTTATTCTCCCGACAAAATTGAAAAACCGAAGCTTTTACCTCAAAACCAACGAAATCAAGAAAAAGTATAACTCCTTCTGAGATCGTAAATCTCGACGGAAGAAAAAGCCTCGGTTTTCCCGAAGAACTCGTAAAATCAACTGGATACACCCAATAGTCCAGACACGTAGCACTTAAACAGGATTCCGACCTAAATCGAAGAGGCAATTCCCTCTTCTTTTTTCCGATATGTCACGTATTTTTCTTCTTCATTTCTAGCATAACTTCCCATAATGGCTATGGAAATAATTCCTTTCTCTTTTTTTAAACTCTCTACTCTTTTCAAAATGAAATCTTTAATCATCTTTGCCTGCGATTTCTCTGAAGTTCCTGAAGCTTTTCTAGTAATTCTTCCTTTGTCATAGATTTTAATTCTGTTTTAGTTTTATTAAAGGGATTTTTTCTTCTCTGAGTTGTAAGATCAAGACAATTTAGTATTTCTTTATAATCTAAAAATCTGGACATCTTTTCAAAATTGGATACTCCACTGTCATAACCTGTGTGATGGAATGAAAGGTATAACTTTTTCTTTGCTCTTGTAATAGCAACATAAAGTAATCTTTTTTCTTCTTCTATAGTAGCATCATTATTCAATGAGTACATAGAGGGCATCTGACCATCAGCAAGACCTATTATATAAACTGCACTCCACTCCAATCCCTTTGCTGAATGAATGGTGGATAAAGTTAATGGATATTCATCGTTTGGTACTTCTTCTACATCTGTAACGGTTGTTTCCGGTGGTTCTATGGAAAGATCAGAAATATAATCCTGAAGATTAGTATAGGTTGCAGCAATTTGCTGAAGAGCTGTAAGATCGCTCAATCTTTTGTTCCAGTCATCATATTTTTGTCTCATCAGAGGTTTATAATAATCGCAAATTACCTGAATTCTTTCCTCAATGGTAATATTTTCTTTCATTAAAACATTAAGTGAATCAGTAAGTAAAATGATATCAGCAGATTTCTTTATACTTTTTCCAAAATCAGGTAATATTATCTTTAAAACATCTTTCATATTATTAGCTTTTACAATATTATCTATTGCTTTTGAAGCTTTTTTTGGACCTATACCGGGAATAAGTCTTAGAATCCTATCCCAGGATAATCTGTCAACTAAATTAACGTATATCTTCAGATGAGCCATTATGTCTTTGACATGAGCTGTTTCGTTAAATTTTTTCCCTCCAAAGAATTGAAATGGAATATTTCTTCTTTTTAACTCCAGTTGTACTGGAATAGAAACGAAGGAAGATCTGAATAAAACGGCCTGGTCCTTTAATTCCATTCCCTCTTCTCTATTCTTAATGATTTCATCTACAATCTGTTCCGCTTCAACCTGATCATTTTTAAATTCCATAAGTTTTGGTTTTTGTCCAATCTCTTCAGAAGCAGCTTTTAAATCTTTTTTATATTTTCTGATCATTGTATCTAAAATAATATTGCTGAGTTGAAGAATGTTTTGAGTCGAACGGTAATTCTGTTCTAATTTTATTATTTTAGTGTTTTCAAAGAGTTTTGGATATTCCATTATATTTTCGTGGGTTGCTCCTCTAAATCCGTATATACTTTGAGCATCGTCTCCCACTACGACAACATTTTGATGCTCTTTTCCAAGCAAATAGGTTATTCTTCCCTGCAAATGATTAGTATCCTGATATTCGTCTACCATAATAAATTTATATTTTTCTGATATTTTTTTTCGTATTTCTTCCTTTTCCAGAATAACAATTGTATATAGTAATAGATCATCATAATCAATATAATTATGGGTTAGCTTATATTTTACATAATGATCTCTTATTTTTTCCAGTTCTTTAGAATATTCTGAATAGTGAGGATATTCATCATCTAAGACATTCTCTATCGAACAATTTTTATTTATTGTTCGACTAAATATTTTTGCAAGAGTGGGATTTTTTGGAAATCTTTTATTCTTTTTTTTAATTTCCAGATCTTCTACGCAAAATCCTATTGCCTGCTCAATATCTCCCTGATCGAGTATTGTAAAGTTACCATCTATGCCAATGTTTGAAGAATATATTTTTAGTAATCTGTAACCAAAGGAATGAAATGTTCCTCCACTAACATAATTACATCTTGGATCATGTTGAGTTGCTCTTCCCAGCATCTCCTTTGATGCCTTTCTTGTAAAGGTTAATAACAGTATTGAAGATGGATTTATATCTGAAAGAATACAGTTCAAAACTCTGTATTCGATTACTCTAGTTTTTCCAGAACCAGCACCTGCAATTATTAGCATTGGTCCGTATATCTGTTTTACTGCTTTAAACTGTTGTTCATTAAGCACTGATTCAAAATCATACATTCATTTTTTTCCTTTCTTATTTATATATACAAGTATGAAGGGTACGGATAAAAATAATACTGAGCTCAATACGGGAGTTAACAAACCTATAATAGTAATAATTAAAGGGACTACTAGTAGTATTCGGTTTTTCTTTGATTCCAAGGATATTTCTTCTTTAGTAATATCTTCCTTTAAGAAATCTTTTTTATTTATAGCATAATTCCATTGAATATAAGCGAAAAGGTATGCAGCGAATACATTAAAATGAAAAATAGCTTCCGATGCATATAAATCTGGAAAATCTCCCAGGAGAGATGTAGAAAATGGGAATATTGTAATGAAGAATAAAAAAAAGAAATTAAGAATTAAGTGGATTCTGTCTGTATTTTTTATCATCCTGATTTGATGGATATGAATTATCCAAAATATTGCAAGTAGAAGAAAGGTCATTGTATAGTTAATGATTTCAGGAAGAATTTTTCCAAGGCTTAAAAGTAATTCACCTGAAGTTTTTATACCAATTTTTGGGAGTTCAATATCGAGTATAAGAAGTGTCATTACTATTGCAAAAATACCATCTGTAATTGCTTCTAATCTATTTAAAGCTAAAGCTCTTTTCTTTCTTTCTGAGATAACAACCCCTCCCTTTTAATGAATTATATCAAATGAAAAAAAATAACTGTTGTCTTTTCCTTAATTTATTTATTGTACTTCTTTTTAACTAAAGTTATCCCCATATGTATGAAAGCATATGTAAGCGTACTATAACCAGGGATAACAAATGCTAGAGAAAAACCAACCAGAGGAAAGATTAATTTTATTTTTTGAATAGCTTCTTCTCTTTTTACTATTTTTTCTGATATAGAATCAAGTTTTAAATTAGCCACATGAACTGCATAATACCAATGTATGATACCCGCAATATAAATGAGAAGGATGTTAACATGGAAAATACACTCTGCAATTACATAATCCGAATAATCTCCAATAAGAGAAGTTGTAAAGGGGACAAGGGAGACAAAAAATATATAGAGAAAATTAAGTTTAATATGATTTCTATTAGTACCCTTTAACATTTTAAGTTCTTGAATATGTGCTAACCAGAAAGAAGAGATTAAGAAAAATGAGATCGCATAATTTATTACTAATGGAATTGTTTCTAATAAAGCATTGGAAAGGTCTTTGGAGCTATGAACTTCATTGCCTTCTGGGACAGCTATTGTAAGGATAATTATAGTAATGATAATAGCAAAAATTCCATCTGTAATTGCTTCTAATCTGGAAAGAGAAAAAATACGAGTTTCGTCATTCATTAAAACACCCCTTTGAAAATTATATCAAAGATCTACCGCTTCATATTTATTTATCTTTTATTTTTTTGTTGTATAATTTATTATGAAAGGATGTGATACAAATGATAAAATCTCATTTTAATTTTTTTGTACCGACAAAAATAATTTTTGGACCTGGAAGACTTAGTGAATTAGCAAGTGAAAAACTTCCTGGTAAAAAAGCCTTGATTGTAATTGGTGGAAAATCCGTAAAAAAATATGGATATTTAGATAGAGTTATTGGATATCTGAAGGAAAATAACGTAGATTCAGTTGTTTTTGATAAAATAAAACCTAATCCTATTTTAGAGCATGTTATGGAAGGGGCAGAATTAGCAAAGAAAAATAATTGTGATTTTGTTTTAGGATTAGGAGGTGGGAGTTCAATTGATTCTGCAAAGAGTATAGCAATTATGTCGAATAATCCTGGAAATTATTGGGACTATGTATGTGGTGGAACTGCACTATGCAAATCTGTTCCAAATGATCCTCTACCAATTGTTGCCGTTACAACTACTGCTGGAACCGGTACTGAAGCAGATCCATGGACAGTTGTAACTAATCCGGATACAAAGGAAAAAATAGGTTACGGATATTCAAAAACCTTCCCGACTCTATCAATTGTTGATCCAGAATTAATGATCACCGTGCCTAAAAACTTAACAGCATTTCAGGGAATGGATGCATTTTTTCATTCAGTAGAAGGATATTTGGCATCAGTCGCACAACCATCATCTGATCTTTTTGCCCTTGAATCAGTTGGATTAATAGCAAAATATTTACCGCACGCTGTAAATGATGGAGAGAATATTGAGGCTAGAACAGCAGTAGCATGGGCTAATACTGCAGCTGGTATAGTAGAATCAACATCCTCCTGTATTTCCCACCATTCAATGGAACACGCTTTAAGCGCATTACATCCAGAGCTACCTCATGGGGCAGGATTAACTCTTTTGTCTACTTCATATTTTTCATTTATGGCTGAAAAAACTCTTTCAGCAAGGTTTATTACTCTAGCTAGAATAATGGGGCAAGATATAAGTCAATATAAAAGTTCAGAAAGACCAATGGCATTCATAGTTGCTTTAAAGAAGTTAATCGAAAATGTTGGTTTATCAGAACTAAGATTATCTGACTATGGTATTTTTAATGAAGAAAAGGAAACTCTTGCAGATAATGCTATGGAAACAATGGGTGGTTTATTTGATGTAGACCCTTACAAACTAGAAAAGAAAGATGTAATTGAAATATTTGATAGAGCACTGGATAAGTGATGAGTAATTGTCAATAATAAAAAGTCGATTCTTATAGAGTCGACTTTTTTAATTATCGTTTGTTAGAATATATAATAATGTGAATTATAATTTTAGCGGGTGAATATTATGAAAAAGAAGGAACTAGAGTTTATGATTCCGGATTTGAAAACAAAAATAAAATTACAAATATCTGATGCAACAGTCTCAGCTGGATTTCCTTCTCCTGCAGAGGATTACGATATTAATACACTTGATTTAAATGAATTTTTAATAAAGAATCCATCAACAACATTTCTTGTAAGAGTAAATGGAGATTCGATGGAAGATGCGGGAATTTATAAAGGTGATATACTAATAGTTGATCGAACCATACAACCAAAGAATGGAGATATTGTAATTGCAATGATAGATAATGACTTTTTAGTAAAAAGATTAAAGATAAAAGATGAAAGATTTTATCTTGTTCCAGCAAACAATTCTTATAAAGAGATTAACATTAAAACAAATCAATCTTTTGCTGTGTGGGGAGTCGTAATATATAATATTCATAAATTCTAGGTGATATAAATGAGAGTAGTTTTTCCTGATGAAATGAGAGAAATTGATAAAATTACAGTTGATAGTGGTGTTCCATCTTTAATACTTATGGAGCATGCTGCAAGGAGTTTATTTGAAGAAGTAGTCAAAACAAATGCTCTGAAAATAACTGTTTTTTGTGGTGCGGGTAATAACGGTGGGGATGGTTATGCTTTAGCAAGATTACTCAAATATTGCGGTTTCAATCCTGAAGTAGTTGCAATTTATACCCCTAAAACAAAAGATTGCAGAAAGAATGTCCAACTTTTCAAAAATTCTGGAGGATTAATTTATAGATTTCAAAAACTATCTAAAAGTAAATTGAATTCTATAATTAGTGGAAGTGAATTGATTGTAGATGCAATTTTTGGAACTGGATTTAAGGGCAAATTACCAGCTGAAATAATTGATTTAATGAAAATCGTTAACACACTAGGTAAAAAAGTTTTGGCAGTAGATACTCCCAGTGGAGTTAACTGTGAAAATGGGGAAGTTTGCCCTATAACCTTTGAATGTTTTAAAACGGTTACCTTTGGTGCACTTAAATTTGGGCAGCTGCTTTTTCCTTCAAGGAATTTTTTAGGAGAAATTATTGTAGCAGATACGGGATTTCCTAAAAATGTTATTCGTCAAAATTCATCAATAAATTTGATTCACAAAATGATGGCTAAGAGCATACTTCCAACAAGAAATTCAGATTCGTATAAGGGTACATATGGAAAGGTATTGATAATTGGAGGAAGCAGAGATTATTCGGGAGCTCCTTTATTAAGTGCTATGGGAGCTTTAAGAACTGGTGCAGGTATGGTTTTTACATTTACTCCTTCAAGGGTTCAAGAAGTTATAAGAAATAAATATCCAGAAATTATAGCTCTTAATGGAGAAAATGAAGATATACTAATTGATCAAGATTTTTTTCAAATTGAAAAATTAATTAATGATGTCGATATAATAGTTTTAGGTCCTGGAATTGGTAGAAATAAAATTACAATGAATTTAATTTTTAAAATAATAGAACTTACGGTTAACCTGAAAAAATTCCTCCTGATAGATGCGGATGGTCTTTATGCTTTGGCACATGATATAAATCTGGTGAAAAATTCTGATAAAACAGTTTTAACTCCACACCCGGGAGAATTTAAAAGGTTAATAGGAGAAGATGATTCCATTTTAAAGAACAATCCAAGATACATTATAGAAAAGATTAAAAAAATTAAAACGAATATATTGTTTAAGGATACAACTTCAATTTTTACAGATTACAAAGGAGAGTCGTGGATAAATATTCATGGTAACACTTCCCTTGCTAAAGGTGGAAGTGGTGATTTATTATCAGGAAGTATTGCAGGTTTTTTAGCTCAGTCAAAGGACATAATTAAATCAACGATTTTAGGGGCTTATTTTTTAGGAAAATCTGCAGAGTTATTGGAAATATCTGAAGCTTATGCCTTGCCGGAAGACGTTTGTAAAGGATATGATAAGGTTTTTAATGACCTTTTAAAATAAGAGGAAAGTCAAATGAGATTAAAACAGGAAGTTTCTCAGAAATTAGAACAAAAAATAAAATTAAGTCAAAGAATTCAAAATTCTATAAAACTTTTGCAATGTAATACTCAAGATCTGAATATTATGCTTGAAGAGATAGTTCAGGAAAATCCTCTGCTGGAAGTGGAGAGAGACGATTACGATTTAATTGATGATTCAAAAAGAGAAGTAGAAGAAGACTACAGCGAAAACAGTAGTTATGGTCTTTCGCTTCCTCAAAGAAATCCAGATTTTGATGGTTATGACTTTGATAGAATAGAAGCTCATCATATGACATTCGATGAGACACTTGACCAGGTAGCTTCTTATATTCTTAATGATAAAGAATATGAAATATTTCAGGATTTACTTGAAGAAATTGATAAGAGAGGAATACTAGAAAAAAGCAAAAAAGAAATTTTTAAAAATAGAAAGATTGATGAAAATATAATCGACTCAACTATCAATAAGCTTCGAGATGCGGGATTTGAAGGTGTTTTTTCTGAGACAGAGGAAGAATTAAAAACTTTCAGAGATGACGGTTATTTTCCTTCATCTGGATTTGATGATAATGTTCCGCTAAAATATATAGAGCCAGATATATATGTAGAATTTGTTAAGGAGAAATTCATAGTAAATGTAAAGAGATATGGATTGGTTTTAAATGTCGACGAATCTTACAAAAGGATAATTGATGGAGAAGGTAATGATGCAAAAAAATATCTGCAGACAAAATTAGAAGAAGCGAATTATTACCTTTCAGCTATGGAAAGAAGAGAAAATACTCTTTCTTATATTGGAAGAGAAATAGTTCAAAGGAATCCAGGCTTTCTTTTAGGAAGATCAAAGAAAATAAATTTGATGACTATGACAGAAGTGTCGGAATTTATGGAAGTTAATTTATCTACTATAAGTAGAGCAGTTAATGGTAAATATATTCTAACTCCTGTAGGAGCATTTCCTTTGAGGTATTTTTTTGGAAACAAGATGAACAAGGAGGAGATACTTTCCACAATTGTAGAAATAATTAATGAAGATCCAAAAATAAGTGATTCAAAGATTTCAAAGAAATTAGAAGAAAAAGGATTAAAAGTAGCTAGGAGAACTGTCAACAAATATAGAAAACAACTTGGTATGGGAAAAGAATAAATGAAAAGAGCGTGTGCAATTTTAGGTGGAGATTTGAATTCGCCATCAACTTTCATAGAAAATGAGATCAAAAAAGCTGATCTTGTTGTTGGAGTAGATTCTGGTGCAAACGTATTAAAAAAACTTTCCATTTTACCTGACATAATAATTGGAGATATGGATTCAATTTCTAAATTGACTCTCAAATGGATTGAAGATAACAAAGTAGAAAAAAATGTTTATAATCCTGAAAAGGATTTTACTGATTATCAAATATCTATGGAATACATTCAAAATAAGGGAATAGTAGAAGCTTCAATTCTGGGAGCCTTTGGAAATAGAGACGATCATTTTTATGGTAATCTTATTACTACTTTTTTTTATTCCAGAAAAATGAAAATAATTTTGAAGACAGAAAACGAGAATTGTGGTTTTTTGTATGGGGAAAATCGCTTTATAACTAAAAAGGGTGAAATCTGGTCATTTTTTCCCTTTGGAGAAAAACTACCAGAGGTGTCATTAAAGGGTTTTAAATATGTACTAGATAGAAAAAAACTTAACTATTCCAACCCTCTGGGTGTTTCAAATATTTCAGAAGGTAATAAAATAAATGTGATAATACATAATGATGCACCTGTACTATTTTTTAGATACTTAGGAAAAATAATATGAACTTAAAAAAAGATGCAAAGAATATATTTTTGAGTGCACTTCATACGCAACTTCCTGAAAAAGCTGTAAAAAGTGCTCTGGAAAAAATAAATGTAAACAAAGGACTTTTTTTACTAGCCATAGGAAAAGCCGCTTACAGGATGGCAAAGATGGCTAAAGAATATCTTGGAGAAATAATTTTCGATGGAGTTGTAATTACAAAATATGGTCATTCAGAAGGAAGTATTGAGGGGTTGGAAGTGTTTGAAGCCGGGCATCCTATTCTTGATGAAAAGGGGATAAAGGCAACAGAACCCGCTGAATGGGCGACGATCGAAGAGATCCTGAAATCCCGCCCGGGGGAAACCG
>CAZGZM010000048.1:0-12363 GCA_964529955.1 uncultured Thermotogaceae bacterium | reverse complement strand
CAAAAAATGGAATTCTTTGCCGTATTGGTGGAGATGAGTTTGTATATTTATTACCAAATACAAATATGCGCAAAGCAGAGCATCTGGTAAATAAGATTCGTGAAGATACAAAAAAAATTAAGATAGAAAATATCAATTTATCTATTTCATTTGGGATTGGGGAAAGAACCAATAATATGACTATAAATGAATTATTTAGATTGTCTGAAGATCGAATGTATCAAGCAAAACTTGTTAATGTTCCTTCTATGAGAGGATCAGCAATAAATTCAATTATGAGTACTCTAAATGAGAAAGATAAGGACTCAAAAGAACACGCTCAAAATGTATCAAAATTAAGTGCTATAATCGCACAGAAAATGAATTTGCAACAAGATCAAATTAATCAAATTCGTAATGCTGGACTTCTGCATGATATAGGTAAAATAATAATTCCATCCGATATTATGAATAAAAAAGGACCACTAACGGATAGTGAATATAAAATAATGAAAACACATCCGATTATTGGATATCGAATCTTAAATTCAGTATCTGATACTCGTTCCATTGCACAAATTGTATTGTCTCATCATGAGTACTGGAATGGAGAGGGATATCCCAATCAATTAAGAAAATCTGATATTCCATTAAAAGCTCGCATCATAGCAATTGCAGAAGCATTTGATGAAATGATAACGTATAAAACTTTTCAAAAAACAAAAACTAAAGAAGAAGCTTTGGAAGAATTGATTCGTCTTAGTGGAACACAATTTGATCCTGATATTGTAAAAGTATTTAAGGCACATTTTGAAGAAATAACAAAAGAATTATTGCAATAAAATTTGAATAAATAAATAGTATAAAAATAGGCCCATAATTTATTAAGCTCTGTAATATTGTATATAAGGCGTTTTAATGATAGTTGAACAATCGACTAGCATAGTCCAAAAGTGGATCAACAATTGTAAAAGAAAATACTATTTTATATTTAGTATTTTATTTACCCTTCTTCTTCAACAACAAAGAACCAATTCCATTGTTCAATCAAATAAATACACTGCTCGTAAATGTTATGGATCATTTTTCTTAGTTTCTGCATCTTACAAATTGAGTAATTTCTAGCATATTTCTTCCTGGTTTTTATTATAAAGTTTTGGTTACTTATCATTAATAGTATATAATAAATTAATTAAACGTACAATAACACAAATTATCAAAGGGAGAATTCATATGAATAAAATAATTATGGTTTTTTTTATGTTGGTTTTTTGTTTAACAATTTTTGCTAATATTGATAATTTCACTTTCTCGAGTGAAAACGAAAATCTTTCTATTTACACTATTGATGCTTTATTGGAAGATTTTGAACAATGTTATGATCTTATTAAAGATTACCATCCCGACCCATATGCATATATTTCTGAAGAGTCATTAGATAAACTATTTGAAGATTATAAAAAATTAATCACTCATAATATGAATAGTTTAGAATTTAATGAATTAATAACCTCGTTTGTATCAAATATAGAAGATGTGCATATCTGGATTGGTATGCCAGCTGATGAATGGCAAAACGCTTTGATTACTAGTCAGTTCATTCCAATTAATATTAATATTATTTCAAATGAAATGTATATTTCTGATGCTCTCAATATGGATTTAGTGGGCTATAAAATTTTAAGTATTAATGGAATTGATAGCCATTCAATTATTGAACAAATTACGAAACACTTTAATGCTGATGGAAATAATAAATGGTCAAAATTTAAACGTACAGAATCAAATTTTCCTTTGAATTACATGATGTATATTGGAGAATATGATTCATATTCTATAGAATATTCCAATCTAGATGGAGAAATTCTATCAACCAATCTTGACAGCGTAGGTATAATGGATATGGAAGAACATATTCGGGCTATTCCTGTTAGCGAACCTCTTTATTTTAAAGAATATATTGATGAGAAAACTGCTTATATGAAAATTGGATCTTTTGTTTATTATGGTAGTAATTTAGATAAATTCAAAAATTTTGTTGATGAAAGTTTTCAAATAGTTTTTGACAAAGATTATAAAAACCTGATTTTAGATTTGAGGGGAAATGGTGGAGGCGAACCTTACGCAAGCGCACATCTTCTTTCGTATATTATGAACGAGGAATATCAATATTTTGCAAAAACGTATCCTGGTTATTATTCTTTGGGCAAATTAATTAAACTTCACGATGAATTTTTCAAGGGAAATCTTTATCTGCTGATTGATGGAGAATGTTTTTCAACTACAGGGCATTTTCTATCTATTTTAAAATATCATGATAGGGGAATTCTTATTGGTTCTCCCTCTGGAGGAACATATTTCTGTAATGACAACAGCAAAGATTATGTTTTATCAAATACCAAATTTAGATTTCATCTTCCTTATTCGTCTTTTTATACTGCAGTAGAGGGATTTGAAAAGGGTGTTGGAATCCAGCCTGACTTTTTTATTCAAAAATATCCTGAAGATTTAGTAACAGGATATGATACCGTATTGAATTTTACAATTAATTTAATTACTGAGTCTGAATAGTATCTTTGATTTTTTTGTTTTAATAAATATGTTTTGAATTTTTTTAATAAAATAAGGAAGAAATAAAGAGGAAGATATCATTTACGAAATAAATAGGGACACCATTTGTTATTATCTATGAATTGGTATATAAAACATTTATAGATTTGCATATTTTTTTGTCAACTGAGAATTGAACCAGATGTTCATCGAAAAGTGAACCACTTGAGTAAAAAAAATCAAATTAAAGGGGACACACTTAAACGTATGTTCCCGAACTTTGCGATTTTTTATGTTTTCTTCCTATTCTCTATTCTCGTTTTATAATTCTTTTATTTTCATAATGTATTGTTTTATGTAAAAGGGTAGATCCATGGGGCGTCTGCCTGAAACAATATTTCCGTCTACAACGAAGGGTTCATCCAACCATTTTCCACCTGCATTTTTTATATCATCCTTTATTCCCGGAGTGCTTGTTACTACTTTGCCTTTTAATATTCCTGCAGAAATACTTACCCATGGTCCATGGCATATCTGTCCAATTATTTTATTCTGACCAAACAGATTTCTGACAATCTTTAAAACATTCTCGTATCTTCTTAATTTATCTGGAGCCCAACCCCCTGGAATAAGAATTCCGTTATAATCGTTTGCATCAATTTTATCGAAACTGTATTCTGAGATTGCGGGAACTCCATATTTTCCAATATATTTTGTATTTTCCTTTTCTGCAACAATATGAACTGTAAAATTTTCTTCCTTAAGTCTTAATACTGGATACCAGAACTCCAAATCATCAAAATCATTTTCTAAAAGAGCTATAATTTTTTTCATCTTTCCACCTCCTGATAAAAATAAGATCTTTATATCTCTATCATTTTATCAAAGAGAAAGAAAATCTATTAGTAATTCAGGAGAGGTTATTTTTATTTTTATAGAAAAAAATTATAATGATTGTTCAGTTCTTTCAATTATTTCATCTTGAAGAGCTTTTTCAAGATTGTTAAAATGATCACTGTATCCAGCAACTCTAACGATCAAATTTTCGTGTTCTTCAGGATTCTTTTGGGCATCAAGAAGTGTTTTTTTATCAATAACATTGAACTGAATATGATGGCCTCCAAGATTAAAATATGTTCTGATTAATGAAGCTAGATTTTTTATTCCTGATTTTCCTTCAAGTACAGCTGGAGAAAACTTCTGATTCAAGAGTGTTCCGCCTGTTTTAACATGATCCATTTTTGATGCTGATTTTAAAACTGAAGTAGGACCATTTTTATCAGCAGCTTTTTCAGGAGAAATTCCATCTGTAAGGGGTTTAAAAGCTTTTCTTCCATTGGGGGTTGCGCCTGTCATTGAACCAAAATAGATGTGACAGGTTGTGGGAAGCATATCAATTCTATATTTACCTCCACAAATTGTATTTCTATTTGAAACTGTATTATAGAAAACATCAAATACTTCTTTCATTATGTTGTCTGCATAATCGTCATCATTTCCATATTTTGGAGTTTTTTTAAGAAGGTCTCTATTCATTTCTTCACTATTTTCAAAGTTATTATCTAAAGCCTTTTTAATTTCATTTAAGGAATATTTTTTGCTATCAAAAACGTTGTACTTTAGAGCTGTTAAACTATCTGTTATTGTTCCAATTCCAACTCCTTGAATATATCTTGTGTTGTATCGTGCTCCTCCAGCATTGTAGTCTTTTCCGCTTTTAATGCAGTCATCAATTATTATTGAAAGGAATGGACTGGGCATTTCATTCGCATAAATGCTTTCGATAATATTGTTTCCTTCAATTTTTATATCTATGAAATGTTTCATTTGTTTTTTAAAGGCATCGAAAAGCTTTCTGTAGTTTGTGAATTTGTTTAACTCACCAGTTTTTGGTCCGAGCTGTTTTTTGCTAATGGGATCTAAACCATTGTTTAGGGTTATTTCAAGAATCTTTGGAATATTAAAATATCCTGTTAAAATATAAGCCTCTTTACCATGAGCACCGGTTTCAACACAGCCGCTTGAACCTCCAAATCTAGCATCATTAATATCTTTTCCAGCGGCAAGCAATTCTTCAATTAATTCTTCTGTGTTATAAAAAGCAGGTTGTCCCCAACCCTTTCTGGCTATTTCACATGCTCTTTGGAGAAACTTATTTGGGGTCTTTTTACTTATCTGAACATTGGAACTCGGTTGAAGTAATTTCATTTCATCCATGACATCAAGTATTATGTATGAAAGTTCATTAACTCCATCATCTCCACTATAGGGATCAATTCCCCCGGTGTTTATGTTGGCAAAGTCTGTATATGTTGCACTTTCTTTCATTGTTACTCCTACCTTGGGAGGAGCTGGTTGATTATTAAATTTTATCCATAATAATTCAAGATATTCCTTTGCAGTTTTTTCATCTATTTCACCTTTTTCTTTTTCTTCTTTATAAAAGGGATATAGGTATTGGTCGAGTTTTCCTGGAGAAAATGAATCCCAGGTATTCAGTTCAGTTGTTACTCCCATATGGACAAACCAGTACATTTGAAGTGCCTGCAGAAATGATTGGGGTTTGTTTGCAGGAACAACAGCACAGTTTTCAGCTATGAGAAGAAGTTCCTCTTTTTTTTGTTTATCAGTTTCTTTTTCTGCGCTTTTTAAGGCTAGTTCTCTGTATCTCTTTGAATAGTTTATGATAGCATCACAAGATATAGACATGGCTTTAAGTTCTTCTTTTTTTGAATATAAATCTTGATCGTTTAGATTATCGATTTTTTTAAGTTCTTCTTTAATTTTCTTTTTAAAATCTAAGAAGCCGAATTTGTATATTTTGTCATCAGCCACTGTATGTCCCGGGGCTCTCTGTTCCATAAATTCTGTGAATACTCCTGCATAATAACAATCCTTCCATTTTTTGGACATGTTTTTAAGTATTTTATGGCGTATAGATCTTTCCTTCCAGAAGGGGATTATTTCTTTTTTATGAGATTCAATGTCTTCGCTTTTAACATTGAAGGAAATGTATTTTCTGTTTTGTAATATTTCTAAATCTTCGAGAGTGTGACAGCATAATTCCGGATATGTTGGGGCTTCCTGGGCTGATGAGCCCTTTTCTCCAACTATGAGTTCTCCATCTTCTATTGAAACTGATTTTTTCTCTAAAATTTCTTTGAAAGCAAGTGCTCTGAGTACAGGGATAGAATACTTTCCCAGGTTTCTTTTATAAAAATCGGTAATTATCATTGCTCTTTCAAAATTTAATGAAGGTTTTTTGTTCACACTTATTTCTCTTAATTTTTTAATTCTATCAGTGGTTCCTCTCATAGTTTGCCTCCAGTTTCAACATTAGCTTTAAAAAATTACTGTTAGTTTAGAATAATTATAACTATCTTTATCACGCTTTACAAGTAAAATTATAAATTCATTTTATTTATAAAGTTATTTGTACTCACATTCTTATTAATAATTTGATATAGCTCATTTATTTTCATAACTGAGATTATTTGTAAATGGGTAAAAAAAGAAGTATTTTGATTGTATTTCGTATTATTCGCATATATTTAGTGATAATTAAGTTTGGTAAATATTATACTTATATAATATATTATTGATATAAATCTGACAGGTTATTCACCTAATAAATGGAGGTAAAAAAATGAAACTAGAAAACAAAGTGGCACTTGTTACAGGAGGTGCAAGGGGAATTGGTAAAGCAACAGCTTTAAAATTTGCACAGGAAGGAGCAAATGTTGCTGTATGTGATGTTTTGGATGAGGATCTTAAAGCATTTGAAAATGAAGCAAAGAATCTTGCTGGAAAAATAAAAATTTATCATTTAGATGTGACAAATAGAGAAGAAGTTTTGAGCGTGGTAGATAAAGTAGCTGAAGATTTTGGAAAATTGGATATTTTGGTTAATAATGCAGGAATTACAAGGGATGCTTTTTTAGTAAAGATGACTGAGGAACAATGGGATAAGGTTATTGATGTTAATTTAAAAGGTGTTTTCAATGTAACTCAGGCCGCTTTTAAATATCTAAAGGAAAATGGAGGAGTAGTTCTTTCTACTTCGTCGGTAGTGGGAAGATTTGGAAATATTGGTCAGACTAATTATGCTGCAACAAAAGCTGGAGTTATTGGTATGACTCTTTCATGGGCTAAGGAATTTTCAAGATACAATATCAGAGCGAATGTGGTTGCTCCAGGATTTATTAAAACACCTATGACGGAAAATTTACCTGATAAAGTAATAAACTATATGGTTGAAAAAACTCCATTAAAAAGAATGGGAGACGAAAAAGATGTTGCAAATGCTTTCTTATTCTTAGCCTCTGATGATGCTGGTTTTATCACAGGTCAGGTATTGGGTGTAGATGGAGGATTAGTGATATAGATGGAAAGAAGAATCCCTAAATCTTCTAAGGGAGAAAGTACCTGGAGAGATATTTACGAATCTGCTAGGAAATCCTTTTTAAATACTGGTTATCATAAAACCTCAGTTGTAAAAATATCAAAGGCAGCTAAAGTTTCTTCAGCTACTTTTTATCAATATTTCAGTTCAAAAGAAGAAATTTTTGATATTATTTTGCAAAGTTTTCAAACTGAAATTCAAAATCTATTCAATGATAGTTACAAAAGAGAAGACAGCATGGAAGAAAATCTTAGAAGAATGGTAGAGGGGTTTTGCGAAATTACTTATAAATTCAAAAGTGAATTCAAGGCTTACAGAGAAGCTGAATTTACAAATGTTGTAGAAACAGCCAAATTTCATGGAATATTTTTAAATTTTATTTCCAAGACTATTGGGAAAAAAGCAAAAAAGGAAGATCTTGTCCATTTCTGGTTTATTATAGGACCGCTTCTTTATTTGAGTATTTACTGGGTTCTATGGAATGATAAAAAAGTTCCAGATAGTGATATTGAAGGACTTATAGATTTTTACCTTAATGGAATATCACCTGAAAAGTATGAATTTGTTTTTTCAGATTTATCGCTAAATGATAATGATAAAAGCAACGAGATTAAACTCGATGAATCAGAAAGAACAAAGAAGAAAATTTTAAGAGCTGCAGAAATTCTTTTTGGAAAGAAAGGGTATAACAATACGACCATTCATGAACTGTGTTCAGAATGTGGTTGCAGTGTTGGAGCATTTTATCTTTATTTTGATTCGAAAAAGGAGGTTCTGGAGAGTCTTGAAAGAGAAAGCAGTCACAGTTTGAGACTATTTCTGAAGAAATATGCCATTAAATTTAGAGATAGGAGAGATTTTGAAATTGTTTCTTTTATTGCTTTCCTGAAGTTTTTTTCAAAGCACGAATATGTTTATTCAATAATTAGAGAAGCAGAATTTGTTGATAAGCAAATAGCTATGGAATATTATGATTCCCTACAAAAACCTTATGAAAAGGGATTAATTGAAGCTATAAAAGAAAATCAAATAAGAAAAATGGATGTTTCTTTACTTTCAAAGATATTAATGGGAATCGGTCATTTACTTGGACATTCTCTTATCATTTTAGGAAATGTTTCAGAAAAAGAATTTTTTGATTATATAAAACCATTATCAGAACTTATTTTAAATGGATTGAAGATTAAAAGTTGGGAGGAATTAAAATGAAAAAAGTGTTTATTGTAGGAGCAAAGAGAACTGCTATCGGTACCTTTGGAGGTACTTTAAAGAATACTAGTGCTGTGAAACTGGGAGTTGTAGCAGCAAATGCAGCAATTGAACAGGCTGGAATAAAAAAAGAATCAATAGATGAAACCATTGTAGGAAATGTTCTCTCTGCAGGAGAAGGCATGGGACCTGGAAGACAGGTAAGTATCAACGCTGAAATTCCTGACAGCAAACCTGGATACACTATCAACATGGTATGTGGATCAGGTATGAAGTCTGTAATGACTGGAGCAAATGATATTAAACTCGGAGAAGCAGATATAGTTTTAGCAGGTGGAATTGAAAACATGTCAATGGCTCCATATATTTTAAAAAGAGCAAGATTTGGATATAGACTGGGAAATGGAGAGATTTACGATCATCTTGTTGATGATGGATTAACCTGTATATTCAATGAATATCATATGGGAGTAACAGCTGAGAACATAGTTGATAAATATGGATTTACAAGAGAAGAACAGGATGGGTTTTCAATTGAAAGTCAAAAAAGAGCAGCAAAGGCAATAGAAGAGGGTAAATTCAAGGACGAAATAGTTCCTGTGATAATAAAGACGAGAAAAAATGAAACAGTTTTCGATACTGACGAACACCCAAAGGAAAGCACAAAGGAAATTTTGGGAAAGCTTAGAACTGCATTTAAAAAGGATGGCTCGGTTACAGCAGGAAATTCCTCAGGAATAAACGATGGTGCTTCAATGACAGTCATAATATCGGAAGAAAAAATGAATGAATTAAATATAAAACCAATTGCTGAAATTGTTTCTTATGCTCAGAGTGGTGTGGCTCCAGAAATCATGGGTATGGGACCTGTAGAAGCAATAGATATAGCTCTTGAAAAGGCTGGATTGAAACTGGAAGATATTGATCTTATAGAACTTAACGAAGCCTTTGCAGTCCAAAGTTTAGCAGTGATAAGAGAAATGTCCAACCACAATAATGTTTCTGAAGAATGGATTAAGGAAAGAACCAATGTAAATGGTGGAGCTATAGCTCTCGGGCATCCCATAGGGTGCAGTGGAAACAGAATTATCGTTACTTTATTATATGAAATGAAAAAGAGAAAAGCGAAATATGGATTGGCTGCTTTATGTATAGGCGGTGGAATGGGAACAGCGATAATTGTTAAAAATTCTGAAGTATAAGCTGGAGGATTCCTATGAATAAAGAAAATATCGGAATTAAAGGAATCGGTACATATTTTCCCTCGAATGAGATGACTGCAAAGGAAATAGCAGATATTACTGATATTCCTGAAGATGTTTTAATTAAAAAATTTGGAATAACTAAAAAATATATTCCGGGAGAAAATGATACAACAGCTTTCATGGGAATAAAAGCTGCAGAAAAGGCTATTGAAGATGCTGGAGTAAACCCTGAAGAAATAGATTTAGTTATATGGAATGGAGCACAGCATAAAGATTATCCTTGTTGGTTGGCTAGTTTGTACGTAGCATACGAACTTGGAGCTGTTAATGCCTGGGGGTTTGATATGGAAGCTATGTGCGGCTCGATGATGGCTGGAATGGAGAATGCAAAGAGCCTCATGTTAAATAATTCAAATGTGAATACAGTTTTGTTGGTTTCAGGTTACAGAAATGGTGATCTAGTTTCTTTGAAGGAAGCAGGGACATCGTTCATGTTCGATCTTGCTGCCAGTGGAACTGCTGTTATTTTGCAGAAGGGTATGGATAGAAATCTTGTTCTTGAATCTGCATTTAAAGGTGATGGTTCATTTTCAAAGGATTGCATTGTTCCGGTTGGTGGTTCTGCTTCATGGCCTTTAAAGAAGGAAGATGCTGAAAAGTATCATTTTCAGATTCAGGGAGATCCAAAGGAATTTAAAAAAAGACTGGGCGAAACAACTCTTCCTAATTTTTTCTGGGTAATAAGAGAAGCTCTCAGAAAATCAGGCTACTCTCAGGAGGATATCGATTATCTTGCAATATTACATTTTAAAAAATCTGCTCACGATATGATTATTGAGGAACTGGGACTTAATGAAGACAAGACTTTTTATTTGCAGGATTATGGTCATAATGGTCAGAATGATCAGATTATATCTCTGGAAGTTGGATTAAAAGAAGGAAAAATAAAGGATGGAGATATTGTTGTTCTTGTAGGAGCGGGATTAGGATTTGTATGGGCTTCTTCGGTTATCAAATGGGGAAAACAATAGTTATACGGTGGTGATAAATATATGGCATTTTTTGATCAAATGTACGAAGAAAAGCGAATAACTGTCCAAGATGTTATCGATGGTTTAAAGGATAACGATATAATAGTAAGTGGACTTGCGGCAATGGAGCCTCAATTATTCCTTACTAATCTTGATAAAGCTGTCGATAAAAATGAAAACATTCAGATTTATACCTGTTTGAACATGAAAAATTACTCCTTTTATACGAAGAAAGAATATGAAGGAAAGATTTTTCATAACTCATGGTTTCATAATGCTGGAATAAGAAAAATCTTGAAAGATAAAATAAAAACTGTTACTTATGTTCCAAACAATCTTCACGAAGCAGGAACAAATCTTTTAAAAAGATTTACTCCTGATTATTATGTAGGAGTAGCATCGCCCATGGATGAACATGGATTCTTCACATTATCACTTAGTGTGACCTATGAAAAAGATGTTGCAGAGAGAGCAAAAAATGTTATTCTTGAAGTGAATAAAAATGCTCCAAAAACACAGGGAGATACTCAAATACATATTTCTCAAATAAAGGGTTTCTATGAGGTTGATTATGAAATTCCTGAATTGACGAATCCCGAACCAACGGATCTGGATAAGGAGATTGCATCTCATATTGCTGAGTTAGTTGATGACGGGTCAACCATTCAAATTGGAATAGGTGGAATTCCAAACGCTATTGCAAAATTATTGACTCATAAGAAGGATTTAGGGATACACACCGAAATGTTTACCGAGTCAATGATTGATCTTTTTGAAAAGGGAGCAATCACTAATCTCAAGAAAACCCTCTGGCCGGGAAAAGCCATATGCACTTTTGCACTCGGGAGCAGAAAGATGTACGACTACATTGATGACAATCCTGGAATCTGGCTTTTAAGAGGGAGTTATGTAAATGATCCCTACATCATTGCTCAAAATGACAATATGATAAGTGTTAACACAGCAATAATGGTGGATCTCACTGGACAGGTATGTTCAGAGTCAATTGGATCAAGGCATTTTAGTGGAACAGGAGGTCAGCTGGACACACACAGAGGGGCTGTTATGAGTAAAGGAGGAAAGGGAATCATTGCACTTTCTTCCAAAACAAGAAAAAATCAATCAAAAATTGTTCCGATTCTAGCACCTGGATCTGGAGTGACAGTTCCAAGACAGGATATTGATTATGTTGTAACAGAGTATGGAGTTGCGCACTTAAGAGGATTATCAGTTTTTCAAAGAGTTAAGGCACTGATAGAAATTGCGCATCCTGATTTTAGAGAAGAGCTTTATAAAGAAGCTAGTAAAATAGATCTTATTTAATCATCTCATGAAGGGAGTGAAAAAATTGAAAAAGATTCTTGTAGTATTATTGTTAGGTTTAATGAGTTTTAGTTTGTTTGCTGCTAATGAAGCAGAGGGTGTAACAGAAGATACTGTAAAAATTGGTTGTTTCCAGGCATTAACTGGACCTGTAGCACCAATTGGTGTATCAATGAAAAAGGGTTTGGATGCTTATTTCAACTGGGTAAATGAAAATGGTGGAGTTAACGGAAGAATGATAGACTTCATCGTTGCTGATGACCAGTTCAACCCTTCAAAAACAGTTGTCGAAGTAAAGAGAATGGTAGAACAGGACAATGTTTTCGCAATAGTTGGTGGATTGGGAACGCCTGGTTGTTTGGCAGTCATGGATTACCTGAATGAAAACGCAGTTCCATTTGTTTATCAGGGTAGTGGTTCAAGTTTATTGGCAGTACCTCCAAAGGAATACATCTTCACTGTTCAACCAAATTACCTTTCAACGGAAGGTCCAATCGCAGCAAAATATCTTGTTGAAGAAAAGGGATTTGATAAGATAGCTATTGTTTACAGAGCAGATGATTCAGGTAAGGAAGCTTTAGAAGGATTCAAAGCATGGTTGGAAGAAAATGGTCAAGAAGATAAGATGGTAGAAGCTCTTCCAGTAGATCCTGCAGCCACTTCA
>CAZGZM010000047.1:0-12505 GCA_964529955.1 uncultured Thermotogaceae bacterium | reverse complement strand
TGAGTCTACAAAAAATGGTTTATGCAGTCATACAAACATAAAACCTGAAAATGTCATTGTAACACACCTTGGAGCATCTGACTTTTTTTATAAATTAAATGATGAAAATAAAAGACGATCTGTTTTAGAAAAGTATAAAATTCCTGATAACAAATATATTTTATGCGTACATACAATTGAGCCAAGAAAAAATATTTCAACAACAATAAATGCTTTTAAAATGCTAATAAATCAGGAAAAAATTAAAGATTTGAATTTGGTTTTAGTAGGTTCAAAAGGGTGGAAATATGATGATATTTTACATGAAATAACAAAAGATCATGAAGTAGAGAAAAGGATAATAATAACAGGATACGTTGCTGATGAAGATCTTGCTGCAATTTATAGTGGAGCTCTTGTTTTTCTTTATCCATCATTCTATGAGGGTTTTGGTTTACCGCCATTGGAAGCAATGAAATGTGGAATTCCGGTAATTACTTCAAACACTTCATCACTGCCAGAAGTAGTGGGAGATGCAGGCATAACAACATCACCGAATGATATTGATTCATTATGTCACAATATTTTAAAAATTTATAATAATCAGTCACTTTGGAATGACCTATCTAAAAAATCCCTTAAGCGTTCAAAATTATTTAGCTGGGAAAATACAGTTCAAACTATTCTAAACAGTTACAAAGAGAGTTTGTAAAATTATTAAAAATGAAAAAATTATTACCAAATAATACTATTATCGCAATAAATCCACCTCATTTTACTAATATTGAAGGCTATTTTTGGAATGATTTTTCAAAAGAAGTAGAAAAAAAAGGATGGCATTTTTTAAAAATTGCTACCTTTGAATTACCTCAGCTAAAATCAGGGGAAGCAATATCATTATCTCCAGTGCTTTTGGAATTAACAACATTATTAAAAAATATGGAATGTTTTTTTCATGACAATAATCTTTTCTGGATTGACGATAAGATATACAATTTACTCACAGAATGGGAACACCACAGAAGAGATATAAAATATAAAAATAATGAAGTTCGAAAATATTTAACTAGATTGGCTCAATGGATTGATGCTATTTTTTTAATATTTCGACCTGCATTGGTTCTTACTTGTAATAAAATTGATATTTTGCCATTTTTAGCAAATAGAGTAGCAAAGAATTTAGGATACCCAGGTGGAATTATTGAAAGATCACCGTTTGATGATATGTGGTTTGAACCAGAGGGAATCTTTGGAGAATCTTTTATATGGCATGAATATCCAAAAGTTATCAATAAATATGACCCTTATTACTTAAATCTTGGAAAAAAAATTAATAGGTATCTAATAAAAAATCCATATGGAGCAAGAAAAGACCAAATTGGCAAATTATTAAATAATGATCAAAAGAAAAAATTAAAAAGTCCTATTTTCTTTTTACCCATGGATAATGTTTTATGGACTGGTTGGGTTCCTACAGGACATCCCCAAATGGAAAAGGATTATTATTATAATTCAACTCCAAAAGAAATTATATATTTGTTATCTAACGCTATTGATAAGATTGGGGGATCATTAATTATAAAACCACACCCTGCATGTATTTCTATTACAGAAGATCTTGTTCCTGAAAATGTTATTTTTTATCAGGGTGATTTAAAAGAAATGATTTCATTATCGGAAGTTATTATATGTTTTAATACAAAAGTTGCATTTCCTGCGATGGCATATTATAAACCAGTAATTACTTTAGCTCCGAATCCGATTGCAGTAGCGGACTGCACATACCATTGTACTGATATTGATAATATTGGCCGCATTTTAAGGGATAGCTTGGAAAATAAAAGCATTACTGAAAAATATAATAACTATTTATATTTTTGTGGATGGCTATATTCACAATACCTTTATTCATTCAGTAATAGCCCCAAATACCCACAAAGAACCCCTGGTGATCTTGTTGACAAACTTATTGAGGCAATTCCTGTTTATAAAAATAAAAATAAAAATGATTTTATTGATGAAGTTCTATTATTTAAATCATTAGCACTTGAAGATATTAATAAAACTGAAGATGTATATAAGAAAAATCAAGTTCAAGAATTAATTATAAGATATGAAACTTCAAAAAAAAATTATCATGACCCCACGAAGGCAACAATTACTTCTGTAGCATCTTCAAAATTAATTAAAAGTAATAGCGCATTATGGTTTTTAAAAAACATTCCAGGTAGAATATGGTTTGTTCTTATATCTAATTATTATAGTATACACTTCAGACGTAAAATAAGATTAAAGAAGAAAGAATACCTAAATAAAATAAATTATTTTCTAAAATGTGAACCTGAATATCCTGTTTTTACTCCTCTTTATTTTAACAATAAAAAAGTTAGAAAATATTTAAAAAAAGGTTTTTCTGTTACTGAGAAATGGGGAACTTGGACAGATGGAGAGGAAGCAATAATTAAATTCTATTTTAGAAAAAAATATAACAAGGTCGATTCTAAATTATTTCTAAAAGTATCTGCATTTATTGGAGGCAATAAAACAGAGCAGAAAGCAGTAATAAAGCTAAATGAATGCTATATAACTGAAATAAATATTTCTGAAAGAGGAGAACATGAATTTTTAATTGACATTAAAAAAGATTATTTAAGAGATAAAAATAAATTAGCTTTTAATTTTATTAATTTAGTCTCTCCCTTTGAGATGGGCTGCTCTGGTGATAAAAGAAAACTCGGATTTGGATTTCATCTTCTTGATATAAGATTATGAAGTCATGTTTATTATTACTATATCATCGAAGTGTTTTATGTATCAATTAAATACGAGACAATTAAATGAATAATAAGATTACTGTTATTTTTGATATAAAAAGATTATACGATGCAAGGCAAAATTTGGCCATATATAAGGGAATAACAAAATATGCTAGTGTTCTCTACCAAAATTTTTATTTTAATAATAGAATAGAGCTAGTCTCTGTTATTTATGCAAATGATGAACTATATAAGATTTCCCATGATCTTTCTATATTATTATTAAATGACAGTAATATAGACTTTGCTTCTAAAACTATTAATTATTATATCCTACTATTCCTCAATATATCAATAAAAAAATCATCATTTATTTTTAACCGCTTAAAATTTTTATTTTTTTTAAAAAAATTGTATAATTTTATATCTACTAAATTAACTAAAATGCAAATCGATGAATTACATGAATTACAAAAATTAAATAAAAGTGATTTATATAAGTTGCAAAATCCTGTGATATACTTTTCTCCTGTTAACCCATTGCCTTCTAAAAAATTTACAAATGATATTATAAGCATTCTCACGGTTAATGACTGTATATATTTAAAGCGGCCTGATTTTTATACAACGCCAAAACAAATACCACCGATCAAATATGCTCTAGATAGTATATGCCATGATAAGGACTATGCAATATGCATATCAGAATATACAAAAAAAGATTTGATAGAATTATCGGGAATGCCACAAGAAAAGATAAAAGTCATTTATGATGCTGCAGATGAAGTATTTTTTTTTCCTGACAGAAAAATAGCTGATATTTTTTTAGAAAAACAAAATCTTAATAAAAATAAATATATTATAGCCCTTGCACAAGAAGAAAAACGTAAAAATATTGATATTCTTTTATATGCATTTTTATTAATTAAAGATGATATAAAATATAACGATTATTTTTTATTGTTAATTGGTAACAATAATATATTTCAAGGAATTATAAAGAAAATACTAGAAAACTTTAATAAAGAGTGTCATTATAACAGCTTTAAATGTGTTGATTTTGTTGATGAAAAAACACTAGCTGCGCTTTACAATAAAGCTTCTCTTTTTGTATATCCCTCACTTTATGAAGGATTTGGAATTCCAGTATTAGAGGCAATGGCAGCGGGCTGTCCAGTAATTGTTGGTAAAAACAGTTCAATACCAGAGGTTGCCGGTGAAGCAGGTTATTATACAAACGTTGAAGATGAAGTTGATTTAATGAATGCTATTAAAGTTGTATTGAGCGATAATGAATTAAGAAATACATTGATAAAAAAAGGTAAAAAACAAGCTCGTAAGTTTTCCTGGAATAAAACAATAAAGGAAACAATTGATTTTATGTTTGAAGTAACTCACAAAATTCCTTTAAAAAAATGAAATTTTTACTCAATTTGGATTATGTAAATAAGATTGTTTTAAATAAAATATTATATCAGCCAGAATTATATAATCACCGAATAAAATCTGGAAAAAATATCCAAACATATTGATAATTAATTATTTATAGAGGCTCAATGAATGAAAGTAGTCATATTAGCTGGTGGTTTTGGCACACGATTGTCTGAAGAAACTGAATTAAAACCAAAGCCAATGATTGAAATCGGCGGCAAGCCAATACTATGGCATATAATGAAAATATATTCATATTATGGTTTCAACGAATTTATTATCTGCCTTGGATATAAGGGCTATTTAATTAAAGAGTATTTTTATAATTACTATATGCACCTTTCCGATGTAACTATAGACTTAAGCACTAATACACAATTATTTCATAATAGTCAGGCTGAGCCATGGAGAATAACATTGGTGGATACGGGGATTAATACAATGACTGGAGGAAGAATAAAAGCAATTCAAAAATATATAGGAAATGAAACCTTTATGCTTACTTATGGAGATGGTGTTTCAAATATAGATATAAATAATTTAATTGAATTTCATAAAAAAAATAGATCATATGCTACTTTAACAGCAGTACAGCCCTCTGGTCGTTTTGGCGCTTTAGAGATGGAATACAATAAGGTTTTATCATTTAAAGAAAAACCTAAAGGCGATGATAATTATATTAATGGTGGTTTTTTTGTACTTGAACCAGAGATATTTAATTATATCGCGAAAGGTGCTGCTACCGTATGGGAAAAAGAACCTTTGGAAAATCTCGCAAAAGATAATCAACTTATGGCTTACCCTCATAATGACTACTGGCAACCAATGGATACATTAAGAGATAAAAGAGAACTAGATAAATTGTGGGATACAAATAAAGCGCCTTGGAAGTTATGGGATTAAAGGCATAAAATATAATGTTCGAAAAATTTTATAAAGATAAAAAAGTATTTATAACAGGCCATACAGGCTTTAAAGGAAGCTGGCTCACAAGCTGGCTCTTAGAGCTCGGTGCGGAAGTTACAGGATACGCTCTTGAACCTGAAACAGACCCTAGTCTCTTTGAGTTGTTAAGGCTGAATAAAAATATTAACAGTGTAATAGGAGATATAAGAGATAATAAAAAACTCCAAACAGTTGTTAGTTCAGTAAAGCCCGATGTTATATTTCATTTGGCAGCTCAACCATTGGTACGATATTCGTATATCGAACCGCGGTATACCTATGAAACCAATGTAATGGGTACCGTAAATCTCTTGGATGCTGCTCGACTCTCTGAATCATGTCGTGTAATTATTAACATAACAACAGACAAGTGTTACGAAAATAAGGAATGGGTATATGGTTATCGTGAAAACGATACAATTGGCGGCTATGATCCTTACAGCTCCAGCAAAGCCTGTTCTGAGCTTGTAACATCGGCTTATAGAAATTCATTCTTCAACACCAGTGATTACGGTAAAAAACATCAAACTGCACTTGCTTCTGTAAGAGCCGGCAATGTTATCGGTGGTGGTGATTGGGCACTAGACAGATTGATCCCGGACTGCATTCGAGCAATTTCTGCAAAGGAAAAAATAATTATTCGTTCTCCGAAAGCAACAAGACCCTGGCAGTATGTACTTGAACCACTATATGGTTATATGCTTCTTGGAATGAAAATGTGGAATAATGGTGTGGATTATTCTGAAGGTTGGAATTTCGGTCCAAATGATAAAGACATAATTGAAGTTGAAAAAATCGTGAAGGAAGTTATAAAAATATGGGGTGAGGGTGAATATGAAGCAATGAATAATACTGAATATCATGAAGCAAATCTTTTAAAACTTGATATTAGTAAAGCGACCCATAAATTAGGCTGGATGCCAGTTTTGAATATAGAAACAGCGATAAAAAATACTGTGAAATGGTATCGTGAATTCTATTTCAATAAAGACGGTATAGGCGACTACACAAAAAAAAGTATTACGGAATTCCAGAAAATTTCCCTTAGTTAAAATAATGAAAAAAACTGTATTAAGATTGTTTAATAGGTATAATGTTTTTTTACGTTATAGTATTATAGGAGGAACCGGAGCGTCCTTAGATTTTATTGTATTTTTTCTTCTCAATGAATTTATAGGTATGACCTATATTTATGCAAATATAATTAGTGTAGGTTGCGGTATTACCAATAATTTTATTTTAAACTCAATATATAATTTTAAAGTTACAGATAAGATGTTGTATAGATACATTAAATTTTTATGTGTTGGATTATTTGGTCTTTTTATAAGTACTGTTTTTTTATATCTATTTGTTGATATTTTTAAAATTAATACACTGATTGCTAAATTATTTACCATTGGTATAATTGTTATTATCCAGTATAAACTTAATAAGCACATAACCTTTAAAAAATATGATAATGAAGTCTATAATGGCGGATAAGAATAAACAGTATGATATAGCCATTATCGGTTCAGCAGGTTTTCTTGTTGAAAACCTCTTATCCCATTTATTAATAAAAAACAAAAACATACTGCTAATCGGAGAAAAAAAACCAGCGCTCACATCAAAAAATATTTCTTATATATATTTAAACTTATTAGATGACAATATAGATGTTATAAGTAATAAATACTATGTTGATACTGTAATTCATAACGCAGTATTAAAGGGACGGTTTGAGAAGGGAACCAATCAATGGAACCAACAGGGTAAAATTTCTGCCCCTGATTTTTCTTTTCTCTTTCAAAAATTAAATCTTGTTGTACAAAGATTAATAACAATTGGATCATCAGAAGAGTATGGTCCAAGAGATACGGATGATATAATATATGAGGATGATCCGGTTAACCCCATAACATCATATGGCTATTGGAAAACAATATTGCATCAAAATGGACTGAGGTGGGCCGGTAAAAATAATTACATACATCTCAGGCCTTTTATTCTTTTTGGTATTGGCCAAGATAATAATATGTTTTTAAATCAAATCATTACTACACTGCTTTCCGGTAATGAGTTTAATATGACTAAAGGTGAGCAATGGAGAGACTTTGTTCATATTGATGTTCTCTGTACAATAATAAACAATCTTCTTGATATGAATGAATGGAGATTTAATTCTTTAAACATAGCCGGTAATCAATATTTTCGAATTGTTGATGTAGCAAATATTATATATAAAGAAATAAATAAAGGAAAATTAAATATAGGTGCTTTAGAATATCGGGAGTTTGAAGTATGGCACCAAAAAGCTTCAACTGAACGTTTAAAAATAATGTTCCCAAATATAATTTTTAGGCCCTTTAATGAGGATGTAAGAACTTTGATTGATTACTATAAACAAGGTACAGGTGATTAAAAAATGTATTTATCTGTTTGTTTTTGCGTTTGGAATGAAGAAAATAATATCCCCCTTTGCATTGATGATGCTATTAATTCAGTTCCTGAAATAATTGGCAAGGATAAGCAATTCGAAATAATAATAATTGATAATGCATCTTCCGATTCCACTCCAGTAATAGTATCTGAAATAGCAGGAAAAGATTCACGAGTAAAATTGATAAGACATCCTGAAAATTATCTTTATTCTGGTTCACATCGAACCGCTTTTAAAGAATCCAAGGGTGAGTATGTTATTATTATCGATGGTGATTACCAGCACCGAGCTAAAGATATTAAAAATTTTATTACATTATTAAACAATAAAAATTGTGATGTTGTATTTGGCTGGAAAAAACATCGGAAAGATTCTCTTGCAAGAAAACTTTTTTCGTTTGGTTTAAAAGTTTGTTCCAGGATTTTCATCGGTCATAATTTAAACGACATAAATTGCGGCTATCGGGGATTTAAAAAATCTGCTGTAAAATCTATTTCAATAAACGACCCGATAAATTCTGTAGGTACGGAGATTATTTGTGAGTGCAGGCGACTGCACTTGAAAGTCGGCGAAAATATTGTGGATCACTATACGAGGGAAGAGGGGGAAGCGTTATTTGATAACATAATGCCTTTAATAAAAGGTTCAATAGTATTCTTGAAATACTTAAAAATATTGCGGAAAAAATATAATTCCAAGCCGGTACTGGAGGTCATTAGATTGTGAATATTGCTATTCTTGGAGGTGGACTTGCTGGATTAAGTGCTGCCAAAACAATTTTATTAAGTGGTAAAGATGTAGAAGTAACATTAATAGAAAAAGAAAATGAAGTGGGAGGATTATTAAGAACTGATAATAAGTCTGGCAATATTTTTGATTATGGTCCCCACTTGTTTTTTCATAAAGATGAACTGTTCGTAAATAGCTTTATAGAATCATTAAATGATGTTGGCATTAATAATAAATATGCTTTGACCGGACAGTGGTCTTTTAAAACATTGGTTAACTTCCCCTATGTGTATCACTTATATGGCCTCCCTTCAAATGTAGTTACAGATTGTCTTAGCGATTTTGTCATGAGACAAATCGACCTCTCAAGTAAAAACGTGGAAAAGCCTGATAATTATCTTGAATATTGCAGAAAATTTTTTGGTGACGGCTTAACTGATCACTTCATGCTAAACTATGCCAGAAAGATCTGGACAGTAGATCCCGGATTTCTTGATACGGACTGGGTTGGCGAAAGAATAATTCTTCCTGACGTTCACGAAATGATAAAGGGTGCATTAATTAACAGGCATCTGCAGGGAAATTATATTAAAGAATTTATGTATCCTAAATCAGGCGGTACTCAATCTTTTATCAATGGATTTGCACAATCAATACCTGGTAATAACCTGCAGTTTGAACTCAATGCTGAAGTCGATCTGATAGATTTAAAAAATAAACGTATTGATTTAAAAAATGGAAAAGTTATACAGTATGATTTTATTATTTCATCAATACCATTGCCTGAATTAAAATTAATAGTAAAGGATTTACCCAAAACAATACTGGATTGTTTAAACGATTTAAACTGGTTTTCCATTTTACTTCTAAATTATGTATCAAGAAACGTTTTAGACAATCAATATCAATGGATTTATTATGACCAGGATGATGCGATCTTTCATCGAATTCATTATCCTTCTAAATTAGCAGATAATATGGTACAGGATGGATATCAATCAATTCAAGCTGAGATTTCTTTTTCACGCTACAGGGAATTGAAGGCATCTCCGGATAATTTGCTAGAAAAAGCTTGGGAAGACTTAATGGAAAACGGCTTTGTCGATACAAATACTTATCCTGAAATCTCATTTCACCGTATATTAGATTACGCATATGTTATAATGGATCGTGACAGAAAGAAAAATGTTTCAAAAATAAATGAATTTCTACAAGATAATAATTGTATATGTTGTGGGCGATTTGGAGAATGGGATTATATTTGGACAAACACTGTTTTGAATAGTGGTTTGTGCGCAGGTATTAAAGCATTAAGTTATTTATAATCATTTTAATATAACTATTCCATTATCTGTAGATTAATCGTTATTAATGAGAAGAAGAAAAAACTAAAATCTATCATGAAAATCATTTATATATTATCTACTGTCTTGGCAATCTTTATTCTGCTTATTTTTGGTAAAGGCGATAGAGTAGGTGATGGAATGGAATACTATTCCATGCTTTTTAATATTGCTGAACATCAACAATTTTACTCTACACCTAATAGTATCCATACTTATAATCAATTTGCGCACAACAATTTTAAAAAAGGTTTTCTCTTATTTGATAAAATTGAACATAAATATAAAGTATTTATAACAAATAATGATGAAATAGATTTTCCACATTTTTGGTTTTACTCATTAATTACCACTCCATTTTATTATATAATTAAAATATTTAGACTTCATATTGCATATAGTTTCACCTTGCTAAATATTTTTCTATTTTTAATAGCACTTTATTATGTTTTTAAAAAGGATAATTACATTGGTGTAATTTCTTTATACTTATTGTTCATTTTTTCTCCAATCTTCTGGTTCGTAAATAAAGGTCATACAGAATTTTTTACTTTTACGGGTACTATTCTTGCTTATGTGTTTTTCTCAGATAAAAAATATTTATTATCATCACTAATATTTGCAATTATATCCACTCAGAATCCTCCATTTGCAATAATTTCAATTGGAATCATATTTTATTCTATATTTATAAATCGCAAAGACTTTTCAGGATTTTTTAAAAATAAGAGCACCATTATAATCCTACTGAGCAGCTTTATTTTTATTATTATACACCCATTGTATTATTACTTACGTCTATGCGTTATTACTCCGCAAATATTAAAAGGGATAAAATCAAATCCCGTCTCTTTAAAAATTTTATTAGGGTGGTTTATAGAGCCGGATATTGGACTTTTTGCAAATTGGCCACTAGGGATATTACTATTAATTATTTTTATATTCTTCTTTTATAAAAATTCTGAAAAACATTTAAACAAGGAATTGATTATATTTTTTCTTTTATATTTTATTGTAATTTCAATATCTCAAAGTAGAACTACAAACTTTAATAGTGGAGCAACAATTTCAGTAGCACGGTATAGCCTATGGTATTTATTTTTCTTTTATCCTGTACTAATATTTATAATAACAGAAATTCAAAAAATCGATAAAACTAAAAGAATTGCTTTAATTATTCCAATTTTACTGCTAGCCATTTCATCAATTATCAAATACACGCCTAATAATAGAGAAAATTATTCAACACCTACATTATTTTCACAGTTACTGTATAAATACTTTCCAGTAATATATAACCCTTGTCCTGAGATATTCATGGAACGATATTCAAAAATTGGTGAACATGTAAATTTCATCAATCCTTGGGCAGTAAGTAATCCCTGTGTGAGCAAAATAATTATTATCAAAAAAAATTTAAAAAAATATACAAATGAAATTCCCAGGCCTCTAGGGAGCGAGATATTATTAAATAGTAAATATTACTATCAGAAAGCAGATACATATTTTATTAAAAATCCTAAAGAAAAATATTTATATATGAATGTATCAAAAGAAGACTTATATCTTAATAACCATATTTTTAAAAAAATTATTTTTAATAATGAATCCTCACGAAAATATATGAAAACTGGATGGTCCAGAACTGAAAAATGGGGAACATGGACTGATGGTAAAATTGTTACTTTAGGGTTTATATTAGTTAATAACATATGTAAAATTAATGAAGAATTAACTTTATCAATGAAAGTTAAGGCATGTTTATTTAAAGGTAAAAATGAGCAGAGTGCTGAAGTTTTTTTTAATGATTTTTATTTGGGTTTAATAAAGATTTCTTATAAACATTTAAAGTTAATAGAATACCCTTTAAAAAAAGAATATTTATCACATAATAATGAACTAAAATTTATTATTAATGATCCAAAATCACCAGATGAATTAAATATTTCGAGAGATCCAAGAAAGCTTGGTTTTGGTTTTATAGAAATGGATATATATTGTGTTGATAAAAAAGAATAGAAGAATAAAAAATCAAAGGATAATATGAAATCAATAACTGCCCTGCTCCCCATGAAAGGTCACTCCGAAAGAGTGCCTAATAAAAACCTGAAGCAGTTTGCTGGCAGGCCCCTGTATCATGCAATTTTAGATACTCTTTTAAAAGTTTCTGCCATCAATAAAGTATTGATAAACTCGGATTCAGAATTGATTAAAAAAAATTTAGAGGATCACTATGCTGAATTTGGCAGTAAAATAATTTTTGTTGAAAGACCTTTAAACTTGCAAGGCGACTTTGTCTCCATGAATAAAATAATAGAATATGATATTAATTATAGCGGTGATGAATATTTTCTGCAAACACACAGCACCAACCCATTGCTTAAGCCTCAAACCATTGCTGAGGCTATTGATTTTTTCTTTAACAGTTTAAATCAATTTGACTCAGTTTTTGGAGCTACAAAGCACCAGACACGGTTTTATACAGACACGTTCCAGCCTGTTAATCATAATCCTCAAGAATTAATCCGTACCCAGGACTTAGATCCCCTTTTTGAAGAGAACTCCAATTTTTATATTTTTTCTAAATCATCTTTTGCAAATAACAAAAATCAAAGAATCGGTAAAAAACCATATATATTCCCCATGAATAAATATGAAGCCATTGATATAGACGACCCAGAAGACTTTCAGGTTGCGGAACTTCTTTATAGAAAAATATAACTGCCAGCATCAGCAAATTCTATTATTAAACCTCACAATAGTAATTACCGCATACAAAGAAAATTATTGATTTATCATCCTCTTTTTCTATAAGATGTTTTAAAGAAAAACTTGCCTTGAAATATAACGTAAGCGTCAAATTAACCCCATCTTGACCGGCATGATATAGTTCTCCATAA
>CAZGZM010000046.1:0-12683 GCA_964529955.1 uncultured Thermotogaceae bacterium | reverse complement strand
TTCCTCATGGTTTATTCACTAAATAGACGACTAACTCCTCTTTAAAATTTTTTGCTATGTCAAAATCATGTGTGTATATATCTATTCTTCTTCCAATAACTGCGCTTCCTGTATCTTCAACAACAAAAAATCCATTATTTGGGGAATTTGCGAAGAAAGGAACATAAATTATCGAACCTCTTGGAAGATAATCAGGGTCTGCTGCAATTGTTCTAAAATTTTTAACATAGTTACCACTTGATCCCATTTTAAATGAAGGAGAAGTAGGGTTTTTCCCATCGTCCCACTCAGTGTACATTGTAGCATCATAATATCCAAGGTTTTCAAATAGTACATCAGCAGGGTTTATAGGAGTTTCTCCTTTCCATATTTCAAAATGCAAGTTAGAATTCCCTTCTTTGGTTATACCAATTTGATCTCCAGAATCTATATAATCTCCGTCTTTTACAAAGCGAGTTTTAAGTTTGCTATATACAATTCTAAGATCACTGCTTGTTTCAATAATTATTGTTTCACCATAATCATCATTTAAGTATTCAGAAAGTATAACCATGCCTGGTAACAAAGATTTAATTATTGTATTATCATCAACAGAAATATCTATTCCAGGATTTGCATACCCCTTATCATAACTTCCAAAAGTCGATTCAATTGAATTAATTAGACTATTAAAATTATCAGAGATTCCAAGATGTGATTTAATTGTATTGGATGATAATAAACTATTGAGGGAAATTGGTATTGTTACTTTATCTCCTCTAAAAATGTTTGTAGATGTTAACTGAGGATTTACTTCTTTTATTTTATCTACTGTAGTATTAAATCTTTCTGCAATACTCCATAGACTATCTCCGGAATTAACTTCATATTCAAAATTACTATTCAAATCAAGTGTTCTATAGGTTTTCTCACCAATAGTACTTTTTAAATTTGAAATTTCAGCAAGAAAAATATCCATAGTTACAATTTCAGAGTTTAAATCTGATGGGTAAGTTGCATTTTCTTCATTTTGATTTTGAGAATTTTCAGAAATATATAAAACTAAATTTTGAAGATTCTGGATTTTTGAATAAATTTCATTTATTTCTTTTCTACTTACCAGACCAGCTTCTAAAAAATTATCTTTAAGATTTGCGAGTTCTTCCTCCATGAAATATTGCGAAACCGTTCCGTTTATTATATTATCTAGTTTCTGATTTATTTCTATTATTTGATTTTGATTATTATTTGCTTGGTTTAAAATGTCTTTTATTTCATTTAGATCAGAAAAAAAATATTTATATTCCTCTGAATTATCAGCGTTCTGAAAAAAAGAATTGATAAATTTAAGCTGACTTGTTAATGAGTTAATATCATTTAATTTGCTCTCTATTTTTGTTTGTTCTTGAATGATGTAATCAATTTTTTGTTCTAATGTATAAAAATCCAAATTATTATCGATATTTGATGGAACATATATTTGATCTGAAGAATCGTTGTTTGATAAAAGATATAGAGTTTGATTTTCCATAGATATTAAATTATTTATTTTATCCTCTAAATCATTAAGATTTATTTCTGCAGAGGCTTTTCCAGTTATTTCTTTGCTTATTGAATTTATTTTTTGTTTTATTTCATACAATTCAAATAAAATATTGGAATTATCTATAGATGATACACTAGAAGAAGAAATAGAATCAATTTTAAAAGAGATATCTGCTATTTTTTTCGATAGATTATCAATATCTAACTGATATAACGAGATTGTATCAATTTTTGACTCAAGAATATCCATCCTTTGATTAAATTCTTCTGTAGTAACCGAAGTACAACCGCTTATTAAAAAAAGTGCTATCAAAAGCACTGATATGAATAATTTCGTAAAATCAACTCCCTTCATCACCAATTTGAATATAATCAAGAGCTAACATAGAAATATCTATTCCTCTTTCTTTAAACGATTCGTTAATTAACGAGAGTCCAGAAATTATATAATCAGGGTCTCCTAGAACTTCAACCAATATTGGAGAGATCTGAGTAGGGTGGCCGTTAATAGAAATTGTTGGTCCAACGCATCTCACTGTAGAATAGGGAACTATCCTTATATTGTTTATATCAATGTCTTTAAGGTTCAATAGATATAATTCGTTTATTAGACTCAGAATATCAGAATCATGTATAATTTTACTTCCTACATATCCAGAATCGATTCTTATTCTGACACCTTCTCCGGAAGCTTTTTGCAGTTCGTTCTCAGAGCTTTTTAACGATAAATTTGAAATGAGATCATATATTTTATTTATTTTTAACTCAGATTCATTATTTTCTATTTCATTTTGAAGAGATAGAAGTTCTTTTTGAAAACTGTTATAAGATGTCCAGAAAAAATAAATCATAAATACACATAAAACTGCAAGTATAATTATTAAAATTGTTAACGTTTTCGACATTATATTTACCTCAAAACAAAAGCGACGGTTAGAACCGCCGCTTTTTAATTTAATAGTCCTTACTTAACTTTTTCTTTTAAGTCCTTTCCAGGAATGAACTTTGGCACTTTCCCTCCAGGAATCGTAATAGGCTCCTTCGTTCTTGGGTTAACTCCTCTTCTTGGTTTTCTAAGAGAAACTGTGAAAGTTCCAAAACCTACCAATCTTACTAATCCACCCTTTGATAATTCATCCTCAATGGTGTCCAAAAAGGCGTCTAATAATGTGCTTACATCTTTCTTTGTTACTCCTACCTTATCAGCTACAGCAGAAATAAGTTCTTTTTTGTTCACAATCTTACCCCCCTTATGTATTAACTAAAAATAGCTTTATATAAGTAATTTAGTATTCTACTAGTTAATACCTATTTTAAAATATTATAGCATAAAATCTTCAAGTTAGTCTATATATAACACTTATAGTTTATAACAAAAAAAAAATTTATCAAACAAATAAATTTAAACTCAACGAAACAATACAATTAAGAAAATGTTGTATTTTAGTTTTGATATAAATAATAAATGGAGGTAATTATTTTGAGAAAAACAATCATGATATTTTTAATTTTAATGTTGGTTATAGTTTTGTTTGGAAATTATTCTTTTATGAATCCTCTTGGACCTACTTTAGTGCCAGTTTATTACCTTTCGGAATATAATGATGAAGTAGAAGTATCTTATTGGAAATCACTGGATCAGGTCGTGGCAGAAATATCTGGCGATATAGATGCTATTTTGCTTCCAGTTAGTACAGGAGAAAAGCTTAATGAATCAGGATATGGAATAAAATTAGCAGCAGTTTCAATGTGGAATGGTTTTTATTTTGTTTCTAAAGATGAGAGTATAAATGATTTAATTGATTTTAAAGGAAAGGATGTTTATACTTTATCAGGGGCTGGACAAACGGGAGATGTTATTTTAAAGGGAGCAATGAAGATATTGGGGTTAGAACCAGGAAAGGATTTTAATATTCAATATCTAAGTGGTCCGGAATCCGTGCAAATGTTATCTGCTGGGAAAGCAGATGTTATCTTAGTTCCTGAACCATTTGCGTCTCTTTCTCTAGCGAAAGTAGAAGGAGCGAGAAAATTTTTATCCCTAAAGGAAATATGGAATATGTATTGGAAAAATGATTTTAATATACCAACTTCAGGGATATTTGTTTCAGAAAGATTAAATCAAGACCAGGTTGAAGAAATTCTTTCTTTTTACAAAGAATCTATGGAAAAATCATTGAGTGATTTAAATAATACGGCAAATTTTGTTTCCGAAAAAATGAATGGTTTTCCAGTACCGGTTCTATTAAATGCAATTGAAGGAATAGATTTTGTCTATAAAGAAGTTCCTGAAATAAAGGAAGAAGTGATTTTCTTTTTTAATGAGTTACAAGAAGTATATCCTGAATTGGTTGGGAACTTAGACTATGAAGATTTATTCTATAAAAAATAATTTTTTTATATTTATTTTATCCTTTTTTCTACTAATATTATTTTGGGAAATATTATACTTAAATATAAATAATAGTATATTATTACCAGGGCCTTTTGAAACTCTTAAAAGGCTTGGTGATTTTTTTATAGAAGGCGATGTTTATTATCCTTTATTAATAACTACATTACAAGCAATTTTTGGAATGGCTATTGCTGTTTTAGTATCATTAATAATAGGGTTCATAATGGGAGTAAATTATTTTCTTTTTCAATTGTTAAAACCAATTGTAATGTTTTTTCAAGCTGTACCAATTATTTCATGGTTGGCTTTAGCTATTTTATGGTGGGGGATAGGATTTACCTCGCCTATTTATATAGTTTTTTTAACTCTTTTTCCTATATTAACGACTAATATTGCTCAGGGTGTTCAAAATGTAGATGTAAAATTAGTTGAAATGGCAAAAATATACAATTTTACGAAAAAGCAGATTATAGTTGATATATATTTATCTTCTTCGATACCATTTATTATATCCTCAGTTAGAGTTGGGATTGGTGTTATGTGGAAGTCAGTTGCAGTTGCCGAATTTATGGTAGGGGCTTCAGGAATAGGAAGAGAAATATTTGATGCAAAATATATGATAGAAACTGTTGATGTTTTTGCATGGACAATTCTTCTTATTCTATTAGGTATTATGTCAGAAAAGATTTTTGATCAGTTTTCAAATAAAATATGGAGAAAAAATGTTTGAAATTAAAAATTTATTTTTTAAATTTGACAAAGAATATATTATAAAAGATTTTTCTATAAAATTAAAAGATTTTGAATTTATATCTATATTGGGGGGATCTGGATGTGGAAAAACAACCCTTTTAAAAATTATCGCAGGATTGCTTGAACCAGAGCGAGGAATAGTTGATAATAATTTTAAAAGAATAGGATATATATTTCAGGATGACAGGTTAATTCCATGGAAGACCGTACTGGGAAACCTAAAGTTAATTAAAAATGATGAAAATTCTATACGAATTGTATTAAAAGAGGTTGATCTTTTGGAACATATAAATAAATATCCTGCTGAATTGAGTGGAGGAATGGTTAAAAGAGTAAGTATTGCTAGGGCTATATTATATAATTTTGATATGCTTCTTTTGGACGAACCATTTGGTTCCCTTGATATATTAACAAGAGAAAAAATTATTTCTGTAGTATATGATTTGTGGAGAAAAAAGAAAAAAACTTTTATAATGGTTACTCATGATCCTTTCGAGGCTGCTGCACTTTCAACAAAAGTTTTGATTGTTTCAAAGGGATTTAAAAATGTTCAACTTATTGAGGTAGATAAAATAAAAGACCTTCGAAATAAACGTTTTTTGATTTCAGAAGAATTATTGAATAAATTAAAGGAAATAAGTTAAAAATGATCGCTTCAGTAATTGTTCCAATAATAGAAATTTCTGGAATAAATCATATATGCATGATAAGAAGATCGAGATATTTAAAAAAACATCCTGGACAGATTGGGTTTCCAGGAGGTTTCATAGAAAAGAATGAGGATATTTTTAGTGGAGCACTGAGAGAATTGAAAGAGGAGATAGGTATAAATAAGAAATCATTCACTCTTATTACTAAACTGGATAATCAGTTTACTCATAACAAAATTGAAGTTGTTCCATTTATTGGATTGATAGGATCTAAAACATTTCGGTTGAGCAAGAACGAAGTTGAGGATTTATACTTTTTTTCTATTCAGGATATACTTAATACAGATAAAGAACCTATTTCAATGAATAATGGGCGTAAAACTATAAGATACAGAATTGAAAATACTATAATATGGGGTTTGTCAGCAGAAATTATTGAAAATTCTCTACCAATTTTAAATACGATTCGTTAGATAGTTTATAATGGTTATGATATTTATTGAAGCGGTTTCAGCCTTAAGAATATTGGAACTAATTTTTACTCTTTTCGGATTATTTACAAAAGTAAAATCTTCTTCAGAAAAACCTCCCTCTGGACCTATAAAAACATTGATCATTTTACTTTTTGTTATTTCATTTTCTATTTCTTTTAGATTGAATCCACTTAAATCACAAATTATATTTAAACCATCGTTTATTATCGGATAAGTATCATGAAAAAAAACATCTGGAAAAAAGGGATTTAATGATTGCTTAGCTGCTTCAATAATTGTGCTTTGAAATTTACCAATTTTTTCAGAATCATATTTTATATTTGAAAATTTACTTCTAAATATATGAATAGAACTTACAGAAATTTCAGTTGTTTTTTCAATTGCAAGTTTAAGTCTTTTCCATTTAATAGAAGATATATATAAATTAATGTAAGGAAGGGGTTTATGATATTTCTTGGTTTCAATTATAAAGCCCTTTGAATATTTAGGATTTATTTGAGTAAGTTTTATTTTATAAATATTTCCTAAACCATCTAAACCAAAAATAACATCATCTTTTTTCTTTTTTAAGACATTTAGATGTTTTGTTTCAAAAAAATCCAGGAAAACATCGTTTCCCTGAATTTTATCAATTTTATAAGAAGTTGCCATATTATCCTATATAATCTGTTCCCATATCGTTTTTGAGAACTTCAGGTATCTCTATCTTTCCATCCTTCGTTTGGTAGTTTTCAATTATTGCAATTAAGGTTCTACCAACAGCTAATCCAGACCCATTAAGCGTATGAACAAATTTTAAATTGTTATCTTTATCTCTGAATCTAATGTTCTCGCGTCTTCCCTGAAAATCTCTCACATTGCTACAAGATGAAATCTCTCTATAATTATATTGAGAAGGAAGCCAAACTTCAATATCATAGGTTTGAGAAGCATTAAAACCTAAATCACCGGTACATAGATTAACTACTCTATATGGTAAATTCAATTTTTGAAGAATAGATTCTGCATCAAGAGTTAATTCTTCTAAAGCTTTATCAGAATTTTCCGGTTTGGTTATCCACACTAATTCAACCTTATCAAATTGATGTACTCTAATCATTCCCTTTAAATCCTTTCCATAACTTCCAGCTTCTCTTCTAAAACAGGGGGTATAACCAGTATATTTTAAAGGCAAATCATCAAATTCAATAATTTCATCTTTATGTAGTGAAACAAGTGGAACTTCAGCAGTTGGAATCAAAAACATATCATCGGTAGTTTTATAGGCATCTTCTTCAAATTTTGGAAGCTGTCCACAAGCTGTCATTATTTCTCTTTTAACAATATAGGGAAGGGCAAATTCAATATAGTTGTTTTCCTCAGTATGAATTTTAAGCATAAAATTAACTAAAACTCTTTCTAGTTTTGCTAACTGTTTTTTTAGTATAGAAAATCTTGAACCGCTTAATTTTGAAGCTCTTTCGAAATCCATGTTATCTATATTTATTCCAAGATCCCAGTGAGCCAAGGGTTCAAAATTAAATTCTTTTGGAGTGCCCCATTTTTTTATTTGTATATTGTCATTTTCATCAGTTCCTAAAGGAGCATTTTCAGAAGGAAAATTTGGAATATAAAGTAATTTTGACATTAATTCTTCATTTATATTTTTTGTTTCATCATCTAATGTCTTAACTTCTTTAGATATCTCTTTAGCTTTTTTTTGAAATTCTAAAGCTTTTTCATTCTCTTTATTTTTTCTAGCTGTTGCTATTTGAGAAGATATATTATTTCTCAGTGCCTTCTTTTTTTCAGACTTAGTTATAGCCTCTCTCCTCTTTTGCTCAAGTACTACTAAATCTTCAAAAATTCCAATGTCCATATTTCTTTTTTTTAGAGATTCCTTAACTAAATCAGGCTCATTTCTAAGAATCTTCAAATCAATCATAAATTTTCCTCCTTCATAAATCTATTTGTACCTGTACTTGTTTACCATTAAAACTATCATCTTCTAAAAAATAATTTAACTCCTCACTCATGATTATCCTTTCGTTTTTCTTATCGTCAATAAAAACATTCCCCTTTAAGAATAATTTTTGCTCATTTTCATAATATTCGAAATAATCAGAATTTATCAGAAGATTCTCTTTATATTCAATACTTACCTGTTCTTGAGACTTATTACCAATATATGTTTTATTATTAATGTCAAAATTTAAAGAATCAATTTTACTCATTTTTATTTTATTTTCATTCAATATTACTTTGTAAACTTCATTTAAAATCCCCTTAGAAGTATCTAAATCATAATTAAGAAAATTTGAAGATGCTACACCGCTCTCAAAAACTACATAAGTGCTTCCGCTAGTATCAACAGTATGGTAATCTCCATCATTTCCCGTTATAGTTGCATAATCGGTATAAATTTCAATTTCAGTACCTTTTTTTATAAACGCATTTCCATCAAGAGTTAGTAAATCCTGATTTGGATATTTTCTATTATAATCTCCATAAAGAGATATTTTTGTTGCTGAAAATGAAATCAAAGAAATTGTTAGCAATAAAATAAGTAGTATTATTTGTTTCATGAAAATTAGTCAACATAGAATTCTATTAAAGTTTTTATTCCTGTAAATTCATCTTTATCAACATCGTAATAGACTTCTTTGCCTTTAACAGTTCTACTGTTTTTTTTATCATCCACAAATACATTACCTTTCATTATAACTTTACCCTCTCCATTGAAATATTCAAAATAATCAGCAACCATATCCATTTCTTCTTTAAAATTAATACTTATCTGAGGAGAGGATTCCTCTGTGATCCAACCTAAAAAATAGTCTTCTTTTAGATCAAAAAAAAGTATATCAGCATTATTTACAATCACTTTTCCTTCAGGATCAATCGTTCCATCATCTTTTCGGACATTTATATAGCATTCAATGTTTTCTGTCATTGTTCCAGTCATTGAATCAAAAATATAGTCTAACAGTAATGAGGAAGCATTTCCACTCTCAAAAACAATATGAGTGTCCTGAAGTGTTGTTAGATCAGTCCATTCTCCATTTTCCTTTGTGAGAGTAGCATTTTCAGTTGTAACAGTAACCTCATTTTCCCTATTTATATACACATCACCGGTTAAAACATATTTGTTATCTAACCATTTATCTTTAAAACTTTTAATTCTTAAAACAACAGGTTCTGCTAATAAGATTGAAATAAAAACTAAAACTAAAAACAATAATAGAATTTTCTTCACAAGAACACCTCACAAATTTATTTTTTTTGAGTTATATCAAGGAATTCAGATAGTATTTCATTTAATTTTTCAACTTTGTCTTCTTGAATTTTTATGATTATATGTTTTATATATTCTACTCTTCTTTCAATTACTTTTTGAATTATTCTTTTACCTGAATTTGTAATTTTTATAATATAAGATCTTCTATCTCTATTTGATTTTTCCTTTTTTAAATATCCCAACTCAACAATTCTTTGAACAAGACCAGTAGTTGTGCTTTTTGTTATACCTAAATAATTGGAAACATCTGTCATTCTTTTATCCCCGTTAAAAAAAATATACTGTAGGACATCGAATTGGGCTGGTGTTATAGGAAAATCTCTAAGTACCTCCCTACCAGAACACCTTATTCGGTAACTTATTGACCTTAGCTTTTTCTCTATGCCCTCTTCAACAGTCTGCATTATTATACCTCCCTTAAAAATTTTTCAAATAAATTATACCATTAATAGCTAATCTGAATTCAAATAATATTTTAGACTAGTCCAATTCAATAACATTTATTTCAGGAACTGAAAACAATCTACCGGGAAATACTTGACCAAGTCCGTTTGTAATATAAACATGTATATTTTTGTAATTATAATTTCCTTTAAAGAATTTATATTCTCCATCATGGGCTAACTCCATAATTTTTTTTGTCAGTAAAGGAATATATATCTGACCGCCATGAGTGTGAGCGCCATAAATATAATCATAGTTTTCTATTATTTCAGGATAATCCTCTATTTGGTAAGGTGAATGAATTATAAGTATATTTATATTATCAGAATTATTAGCAGGAATATCTTTTAAATATCTAAAATAATATTTTGAAGGAATACCAGTTATGTTTAAAGTTGTATAATTTTTCTGTATTGTAATTGTTTCTATATGTAATAATTTTGATCCTATATCACTGTAAATGTTTTCTGTTTCTAGTGCGACAGACTCTTCCCAATTTCCTAATATAGAAATCATGGGAGCAATTTGATTTATTTCATCTAGAAAATTTTTTAACTCTTCTATATTAGTTTGATTTGAGAAGATATCTCCAGCATTTAAGATTAAATCCGGTTTAATCTTTCGAAGGTTTTCTAGTATTGTTTCGTGAAATGTTCTTTTTGAACTAAAGTGTATATCTGCAAGCAGAGCTATCGTAAATTTTGGATTTTCTACTTTATTAATATATTCCACTTTTAAAAGGTTGGGTTCTATTAATAATATATATGATAAAACGAAGGTCAGTAAATAAACTAATATAACTTTTATTATTCTCATAATCACCACTCTTTAGACAAAAAATTTATCAAAAATGTTTTTAATAGTTTTTCTTATTCATATTTAATCATATTTTTATCATAAATTTTTGTTAAAATAAAAAAAAGGGGGAATGGAAAATGAAAAAAATATTTGTCGTTTTTTTTATCCTATTAGTAACATTGTCTAATTATTTTGCCCAAAACATTATTGAACCGGTTATTGTTATAGAGAAAAATATTGAAAATCCTTATCTAGTTTCATTTGATGAGGATTTTGATAGGCTTCTGTTGGTGGATAGTTCAAATTTCATAAAAGTTTTTAGTTTGAAAGGAGATTTTATTTTTAAATTTGGTGGAATGTATGATGATGAATCAAAAGAAGATTACTTATTTGAGGAAATATCAGGGATAAGTGTTTTAGGAACAAATTATGTGGTTGCAGACAGTTCATTGAATAAAATATGTTTTTTTGATACATCAGGAAATTTCATAAGTAAATTTGATCTTGATTACACTCCAGGAAAAATAAAAACTGATGAGGACAATTATTTATATATTACTAATAAAATTGATTTAGAAATTGTTATTATTGATGAATTTCAAGATAAAGTAAAGGAAATAACTCTTTCTGATGGTTATGGAGAAGAGCAAGTGTTAGATATTAGTGGTTTTGGGGTTTCATGGGAAGATGATTATATTTTCATTGGTGACAATTTAAACAATAAAATTATTTCATTTGATAAAGATGGAAGATATAAATACGAAATTTCATCAGAACTTTTTAAAAGTAAAATTATTTGTTTAGATTATTTATATGAATTGATTATTGTTTCCCTGGAAAATAAAGATAGCATTTACTTTTTTAATGAAAAAGGGGAATTTCTTTCTAATTTGGGAAAAAAGGGAAGTGCTTCAGGAGAATTTTTAAATCCTAAAGGAATGAGTATTTTTCAGGACGAAAAACTCTTAGCAATCTCTGATTCGGGAAATAATCGAATTCAATTATTTGATTTATCTAAATTGGATTTTTAGAAGAACCTTTTGATTTCAGATTTATTTTTATAAACCCTTTTCTTGCTTTTTAAGAAAGTTTCCCTTATTTTTGCATAATTTTTTGGCAGAACTAACTGGTTTTCTTTTTTTAAAAATTTACCACGAATTAAAACTGAATCGATATTATTTGAATTAGCTGAATATATTATTGATGCCAATTCGTTATTTGTAGGAAATGTATTCAAATTATCAAGATTCCAGATAATTAAATCAGCATCATATCCATTTTTAATTTTTCCAGAGTTAAATTCAAAAAAATTATGCCCATTCATTAGCGATTTCCATATTTCTTTTAGAGAAAAATCTGTTGCAGAAAATAGCATTTTTCCTGTTAATGAAAATAATCTTGCTTGTTCTAAAACATCTAAAGAATTTGAGCTTGCTGCCCCATCAGTGCCAAATGAAAAATTTATTTTATTCTCTAGTTTCCAAATATTTCCGAATCCCATTGAAAGTTTGTAATATGTTTTAGGACAGAATGCAAAAAAAATATTTTTATTTAAATACATTAACTCTTCCTTATTTATCCATAATCCATGAGCTATTAGTACTTTATTTTCAAAAAGATTCAAATTATTTAAATATTGAAATGGTGAAACACCGAATCTTTCGATAGATTCTTTAACTTGTTTTTTTGTTTCTGAAACATGCAAATGAACTTTCATTTCATTTTCAGATGCATATCTAGTTATTTTTTTTAATATTTTCTCATCCAATAAATATGGAGAATGAGGTCCAAGGGATATTTTAATATTTTTTTTATCAGTATTGTTAATATTTTTTTGAATTTTATTTATTCTGAATTCAAAATCTTCATTAAATATTGTTGGTGCAATATCAAGTTTTATTCCAATTTTTCTGGATGCTTTAATAATTTTCATTTCGTAAAAGTAATGATCTGCAACAGTGGTTATTCCATTATTTATCATTTCTAAGAAAGCCAAAACACTAGATAAATATACATCTTCTTCTTTTAAGTTATTCTCATACGGCCAAATCTTTTTATTAAACCAATCATCTATTGAAACATCCTCTGCGATTCCTTTAAAAATATTCATCGGTGAATGACAATGAAGGTTTACAAAACTGGGAGATACATATTTGCAAGTGCAATCATAAATATCTGAATCAGTTTCATCAATTTCTTCATTTATGCTTTGAATTTTAGATATTTTGCCATTTTTTATCAATAGATTTTTTTCTCTCTCAATGGAACCATTTTCGAAAATTATATTTGCATTTTTGAGTATCAATTTAGCTTTCATTTTTCTTACCACTAAAAATCTTTTTAAAAGC
>CAZGZM010000045.1:11258-12738 GCA_964529955.1 uncultured Thermotogaceae bacterium | reverse complement strand
ATATTATTAATTACAGATGGAGTCATAGTGAGAATTCCCTGGAACAGGAAGGTTCCGATGATAACATTGGTAATTGATGCTTTTCCAACTGAAGCACCACCAAGTAGTAGAGCAGCAATCGCTGGGAAAGCCATATAAAGTGGTGCCATATATAGTTGAATGAATCCAAATCCCTGTTCATAAACCAGAATACCTATAGCTGCTATTATCGATGAAATTACAACAGAAACTAGTCTCATCTTATTAACATTAACACCTGAAGATTTTGCATAAATGGGATTTGAGCCCGTTGCTACCATGGCTGTACCTGTTTTGGATTTAAAGAAAATCCAGACCATCAAGCACATGAAAGCAAAGAATATAAAACCACCTGTTGGAACGTAAACACCTCCTATTTTAAATGAAAGAAAATCATTCAAAACATGGTACCAGTAGCCTTCAGTACTGATAGTTGTTCTTAATCCTGATCCACCGTATCCCCATATCATATTCGGGCTCTTATAGGGTAATAGCAACCACATCATGTTCATAAAAGAAACAGCAGAAAATCCTACATAAGTTGCAACGACCATCTCATCCCCCTTAACTCTGTTAAGGAGAAGTCCATATATTATTCCCAATAGAATTGCAAAGGGAATTGAAATACCAATCGCTATTATAAAACCAAAGAATCCTGTAACTCCTATTTCAATACTTGTAACTGCTCCTAAAAGCCCGGCAATTATTCCTAATTGAAGTCCAAAGTTCAAACCACAACCCGATTTGACCATAGGCAGAAGAGATAAAACAAGTACACCATTGAATGTAAATCTAACAAGAACATCACTTATGGAAGTTCCTACTGAAACTCCAACAAATGGAGCAATAACAAACATCGAGGCTAAGAAAAGTCCAATAATTATCCTTGGCCAGCCTATTTTTTCAATTGATTCCAATAATGAGTTTTTCATTCCGTTCCACCTGCCTCGTTGACATTAGATTCTCCAATCATAAGCAATCCAAAATCAGTTGCTGGTCTAGATGGAGGAAGAATCCCTGCTATTTTACCTTCATTAACAATAGCAATTCTATCTGAAATGGATCTCAGTTCTTCAAGTTCTGAAGACGTTATCACTATAGTTATACCGGATTTTTCATTATATTCCTTTAATGCATTTAAAACCAATTCCTTAGCTCCAACATCTATACCTCTTGTAGGTTCAGATACAAAGAGTATTTCAGGATTTAATGCAAATGCCTTTGCAAGACATACCTTTTGCTGATTACCACCTGAAAGTGCTCTTGCATATTGTTTTTCACTGGTACATTTTATTTGAAGCATTTTAATATATTTTAAGGCTTCATTGCGAATTTCCCTATCATTTCTAAATTTAAGCAAACCCCAAAGGTATTTTGTTATAAATCTTTCCTGAGCTTGCATTGCTGTAAAGGTAATATTCCAGTCTATAGGTTCATCAAGAAGCAATCCAACACCTCTTCT
>CAZGZM010000045.1:3578-11158 GCA_964529955.1 uncultured Thermotogaceae bacterium | reverse complement strand
GTTGCTGTAAATCCTGGAAGTAAAACGAATTCCTGATGAACCATACCAATTCCAGCATCTAAAGCATCAAATGATGAAGAAAAATGAGCTTCGGTACCATCAATAGAAAAATTACCTGAAAATCCACCAGTTTCATTAATTACTGGTAAACCAAATAGTATATTCATCAATGTTGATTTACCCGCACCATTTTCACCTACCAAACCAATAACTTCACCCTTTTTTACCTCGAAAGAAACGCTTTTTAGAACAACATTTCCAAAAAAATCCTTTCCAATATTTTCAACCTTAAGTACAACTTCATTAGAATCCATTTAAACACCCCGTTCACAGAAATTAATAAGAACAGGGGGGTGTTTTTTCACCCCCCAAAGATAATACTTTAAGCTGGGTATATCTTACTTAACTTCGAAATATTTTTCTGGAACTATAAGTTCTGTCATTCCAAGGTATCCTTTACCGAATACATATGTATCCTGGTAAATCAGAAGGAAGTTATCCCATTCTTGACCTGTAGAATCAACATACAAAGAACCATTCCATCCTGCACCTGGAGTAGCTGATGCGAAAGCTTCAAACAATGCTTCAATATCTTTAATATCATTTTTGCCTTCAACAACATCAATTGCGAATTCTCCAAGAGCTGCAGTTGTTGTATATCCGAATGAATATGCCCATGTTCCCATTCTTTCTGCTCCACCTGCATTTATAACAGATTGTTCAACAACATCTAAGATTGCTGGCCAGTTTCCTGATATTTCTTGAGGAATAGCAACACCAAGAGCACCTGGGTATCCCATCAATGGTGATGGTAAGTCAGCTTCTACGAAGTATCCACCGAGTTCAGCTATTCTCTTCAATAAAGGTTCTGTATGTGCATCATTTGTACAGAAGAATGCAGTATTCTGTCCGTAAGTTTCAAGCCATGCTGGAACCTTTTCAAGGATAAATTGTTGTGCGCCAGCGATTCCAACGTCACTTGTAGGATCAGGAGACCCCATGTCGACAAATTCAAGTCCTAAGTCTTTACATGCTTCTCTCATAATGTCTCTTCTTCTCGAAAGAAGTTCATAACTCATATGTCTTGGGAATGAAATGTGAACAAATGTATCTGCTCCCATTTCCTTTGCAGCTGCAATTATCAAATAACCTCTTGCAACGTTATCTGGAGTTACACTCATATCTGCAACAGCTGTGATCATTCCTGGATCCTCATGAGGATTACCGGCAATTAAAAGAATGTCAGGATTCTGTTCTCTTATTGTTCTAAATGCAGCAACAGTTCCTGGAACAGCCTGATTAACAACGATTGCCTTCATTAGAGGATCGTCTGCTAATCCAACGATCTGAGCAATTGTTGTTTCCTGTTCTGTCATGAATTGGTCAGGATATGTAACGTGAGTAATCATACCACCATCTGCGGAATCACCATATTTTTCAATAAGGTATTCTGCACCTCTTAGGTCGTCCTCTGATTGTGAAACAGTACCCGTTACTATACCGATGTGAAAGTCAGCTTGTGCAAATGCAAAAGCTACTAGTAATACAGCTACAAACAAAAATACTAGTTTTTTCAACTTTGTTACCCCCTTTTATAAAGATTTAAGTTAATAATAAAACAATAAATAAACTAGATTTATTTTACCATTCATTGTGCATACTTTCAATAAAGCCAATATCACTTTTGAAGTGATTATTCATATATATAACCAGTTATATAATTTAAACTGTTTTATACTATGATATCTAAAATTAATAAAAATTATTTTTTTTTTCAATATCTTGACATATTCCCATTTCAATGTTAAATTTATCATGCTAGCCGAGGTGATGGAATTGGCAGACGTGGCGGACTCAAAATCCGCTGGGGCTGATAACCCCGTGCGGGTTCGAATCCCGCCCTCGGCACCAAAGGGAAGGCTAGGCCTTCCTTTTTTTATATTGAAGAGGGCATATTTTGAAATATTTTGATTTTAATTTCAGCGGTAAAACAATTGAAGAAACTACTACAGACATATTTAATAGAATTAAAAAAAATGAGAAGCTTTATATTCTTACAGTAAACTCTCTTATTGTATATGAATATAAAAAAATCAGAGAATATCATGAAGCCGTTAAAAAGACAAATTACCATGTTCCCGATGGTGTAGGGGTTTTAAAACCACTTAGATGGATATACAAAAAGCCAGTTCCAAGAATAACTGGAGTGGATTTAATCTACAAAATCTGCGAACATTCCTCAAATGAAAAAGATATATCAATATTTCTACTGGGAACAAAGGAAGAAATAATAAGTGAAGCAAAGGATATGCTTCAAAGAATATATCCCAATATACCAATTGCGGGGTATAACAACGGATATTTCGAAGTAACCCAAAATGAATTAATTGTTCAAAAAATTAATGATAGTGGTGCAAAGATACTATTTGTTGGGATGGGAGTTCCAAAGCAAGATCTATGGATCGCTAAAAATTTGGATAAGTTGAAAATTAATCTTGTGATGGGTGTTGGTGGATCTTTCGAGGTTATTTCTCAAAAATTAAAGAGAGCTCCGAATTTTTACATAAAGCATAATCTTGAATGGTTGTATAGAACTATTCAAGAACCAAGAAAGAGAATGAAAGTAATTCCAAAGATATTCAGCTACTCATTTTCTGCTCTTGGCTATGTATTAAAGAATAAGAAAAAGAATAAACAGGGAGATGAATAGATTGAAAATTTTCATTAGTTCGGACATAGAAGGTACTGCAGGTATAAATGATTGGGTTGAAACTACACTCAACAAACCGGATTACAGATATTATTCTGAGCAAATGACAAAGGAAGTAAGAGCTGCCTGTGATGGCGCGGTCAAAGCAGGAGCAACTGAAATTGTAGTAAAGGATGCCCATGACAGTGCTAGAAATATAATTCCTTCAAAACTTCCAATGAATACAAAGCTTATACGCGGATGGTCGGGAAGCCCATTGATTATGATGCACGGTCTGGACAGCACATTTGATGCAGTTATTTACACAGGTTATCATTCCTTCGCTGGTTCTGATGGAAATCCACTTTCACACTCAATGTCAACAAGAATTTATTCTCTTGAAATAAACGATGTTCTTGCAAGTGAATTCACAATAAATTCTTTTACAGCAGCATATTATAGAGTACCATCAGTTTTCATAAGCGGAGATAAAGCAATAACAGAATTTGCTGAAAGTTTTATAGAGGGCATAAAAACTGTTTCCACTCTCGAAGGAAAGGGAGGATCGTCAAAGAGCATAAATCCTGAATTAGCCTGCAAACTCATTGAAAAGGGAGTATTTCAATCTTTAAAGAGTAATTACAAAGAATTAATTCCAGAACTTCCGGAATCATTCTGGGTAAAAGTTTCCTATGTAAGACACAAGGAAGCCTTTAGAAACTCTTTTTTCCCTGGAATAGAACAGATAGGTCCGAGAACTCTTTACTTCAAAGAAACTGATTTTTATGAAGTTTTGAGAAAATTCCTATTTATTCTATAAATACAGTCGGGGGTTTTAGTGAATAATATTATTTCTAATTCTGTTGAACATTCAGGTGTAACTGTTATAATTCCAGCTTATAACGAAGGTCCGAGAATACAAAATGTAATAAAACCAATTTTAAACAGTGATTATATTAAGGAAATAATTGTCGTTGATGACTTTTCCTCAGATGATACATATGATAGAGCAAAGGAAATAGAATCGGATAAGGTAAATGTAATTCGTAAAGAAAAAAATGGCGGGAAAACCCTTGCAATGAAAACAGGTCTTGAAAATACAAAAACAGATCATGTTCTCTTCCTGGATGCTGATCTCACAGATATTGTTATTGAAGATGTGGAAAAACTTATAAAACCTGTAATAGATAAAAAAGTTGATGTCGCAATGTCAATTAGAAAAAATTCTCTTAAAATATATAAAATGTTGAAATGTGACTTTGTCAGCGGTGAAAGGTGCCTTGATAAGAAACTTATTGAGAGTATATTTATTAAACCAAGGATCGGATTCGGAATCGAAGTGTTAATGAACGATTATTTCATAAAAAATGATATAAGTTTTGTTTGTATACCTGTTGGGTTTTCAAATACAATGAAAAGCCAGAAGCAAGGTTTCTTCAAGGGATTTATAAATGAATTCAAAATGATAATGCAGATATTCAAAGCAGTTCCATTCTACAAAGTGATATCCCAGATGTTTAAAATGTCTAAGATATCAAAGGAGTACAGAAAGAAATTAGATTTATAGTTGATTTATAATAATTATTTATGCTATAATTTATCAGAAATTTTTTTAGGAGGTGAGGTTTTATGAGAGATAATTATTTATTAATAAGCATTGTAGAAAAAAGAATAATGTCATATAACCGGGGCTTCCTAAAGGTAAATAAACTTTAATAAGCCTTAATAATAGAATGTTATTGGAAACCGCGGTTATCACAGCCGCGGTTTTTTTATTATGGAGGTATAGAAAATTGATAGGATTAGTTACAAACGTACAAAAAGGATTAATAAATGTATATAACGAAAATGAAAAAGTTGAAACGAAGTGTCTCTTGAGAGGAAGATTATTCAATCAGTTACAAAAAACAAAAACACTCGTAGTAGTTGGAGATTATGTAGATTACGAGAAAACTCAGGGTGGCAGAGGAGTAATAAAGGAAATTAAGGAAAGAAAAACAAAACTGGTTCGCAGAGGAGCTGGACCTAAGGGAAGGCATCTTGAACAAATCCTGGCTTCCAATATAGATTATGCGATACTGGTATTCGCTGTCAAAGACCCAACATATAAACTAAATCTTATAGATAGATACATCATTTCAGCAAAGCATGGTGGAATTGAACCTGTGATAGTATTTAATAAAATTGATCTTATTGATCCGAATGAGATAGAAGAAGATGTTGAACTATATAGAAGAAATGATTATAAAGTTTTTTTAACAAGTACATTAAAAGATAAGGGAATTGATGTAATAAAGAAACTTTTAAAGGGAAAGACTTCTGTATTTACAGGGATTTCAGGTGTTGGTAAATCATCCCTTGTGAATAGTATTATGAATGAAGATATAGCGAAAATCGGTAATATAAGTTCATCTCTTTATAAGGGAAGGCACACTACAACATCTTCATCGGTCTATTTCCTACCTGATGGGGGTAAAATAATTGACATCCCTGGTTTGAGAGAATTCGGAATCATATCAAGTAAAAGCGAACTGGAAGAATCTTTTAGAGACATCCATGAAATAGCAAAGGGATGCAGATTCAGAAACTGCTCTCATATTAGTGAGCCTGATTGTGCTGTAAAAAAGGCAGTTGAAGAAGGCATAATAAGCAAAAAAAGATACAGAAATTTTATAAAGTTACAAAGAAGTATTTGACCAAAAGAAACGGGCTGAAAATTCAGCCCGTTTTTTCTTTATTATTAAAAGAAATCATTCGTACTTTACAAATTCAATTCCTTCAATTAAATCTGATTCGTATGGATGATCATATCTATCTGTTTTCTTTGAAGCAATTTTATCAACAACATCCATTCCTTCAAAGACCTGACCAAATACAGAGTGTTTTCCATCAAGGTGAGGAGTTCCTCCCAATCTTGCGTACTCTTCTCTTACTTTCCCGGTTAATTTGAAATAATCAAGATGTTCTTGAGGAATTGAACTACTCTGAACAATGAAAAATTGACTTCCGTTTGTATTAGGTCCAGCATTTGCCATAGACAATGCACCTCTGTAATGTTTAAGCTCATCGGAAAATTCGTCTTTGAAGTTTCCACCCCAAATACTCTCTCCACCTCTACCAGAGTTTGTAGGATCTCCTCCTTGAATCATAAAATTATTAATTGTTCTAAAGAATTCACAACCATTGTAGTAATTTTCTTCAGCATGAGTTTTAAAGTTTTCAGCTGTATTAGGTGTAAGATTCTCAAAAAACCTCAACTTAATATCTCCACTACTTGTATGAATAATACAGATTTCCTCTCCAACTTCAGGCATTTCTAACTGCTTTATTTTTTCAGACATTTTTCTTCCTCCTGTTTAAAAAAAATACTTTTTAAATTATATCATTCATTTTATTCAAAAATTTAATTTAATTAATAATACTAATTAACAATATATATTCCATGTATAGTGAAATAAAATAAATAATATTAATCAATAGTTTTATATTTATGAGCTTATAAATTATAAAATTAGATATTATAATTATTCTTATGTATTAATAAATTATTTTATATTAATAATTGACTTTATTAATTTATATGGTATAATTATCTAAAATTTCTTAGAGGAGAATTGATTGTGAAGAATTACATTTATAATTTTTGGTTATTGGCAGCGGGAAGGGTAGTTTCTTTAACTGGCAGTGGAATTCAGGCTCTTGCATTATCTCTTTATATACTTGATGTAACTGGATCGGGAACAATGATGGGAACTTTTTTAGTAGTAACATTGCTTCCTAAAGTTATATTTGCACCATTTGCAGGAATAATAGGCGATAGATTCAATAGAAAGAATATAATGGTTCTTATGGATTTTGGAAGAGGAGCAGTCATTTTCATCCTTGCTTATATTGCATTTACCGGAAACCTTGCACTTTATATAATTTATATTTCTCAAATTATTATTTCGATAATGGATATTTTTTTCGATCCTGCATCAGGTGCAATGCTCCCTGAACTTGTTCCTGAAGAAAAACTCACCAGAAGCAATTCAATTCTAAGTGCATTAAATGCTCTAAGTTATATAGTAGGACCTGCTTTTGGAGGAATCTTATATCCCCTTGGGATAAAAGTAGTATTCATTATTAACGGAACCTCATTTGTGATCTCCGCAATAAGTGAAATGTTTATAAGATACAGACAAACAACTGAAAAGAAAAAAATGACAGTCAAACAGTTCTTTGAAGACTTTAAATTCGGAATAGTATATTTTAAAAACCATAGATTCATATTAAATATGATGATGTTTTTCATGTTAATTAATTTCCTGACAGCTCCAGTGGTTATGGTTGTACTTCCATTTTTCGCTAGAGAAATAGTGGGGTTTACAAGTTTCCAGTATGGACTTATGGAAGGAGCGTGGGTATTCGGAACATTAATTGGAAATATCCTTATAGCAGTATTCCTTTCTAATAAAAAGATAAGTTCTTTATTCAAAAGAGGATTCATTATTCAAACCATTTTCTTTATTTTATTTAACATAGTTATGTTCCCGACACTTATAAATATTCTTGGTGGAGCTTCATGGTTATATTTGGGAGTCATATGTGGAATATTTATTTTCATGGGAGTTTTCAACGCTCAGATAAATACACCTATAAATATATTTTTCCAGAAATCTACTCCATCAGAAGTAAGATCAAGGGTATTTTCAGTTCTTGGAGTGCTATCTCAGCTCATAGTACCGCTAGGAACAGCTATTTATGGTTTTCTTGTTGACAGTATGCCTGCACATATTTTAACTATGGTATCTTTATCCATATCAATTATCTTTTCGATAATTTTCTTCATCAAAGGAGAATATAAAAAGATGGATTTAGAAGGAGAAGCAACAGCTAGTAGTTAGTTATT
>CAZGZM010000045.1:0-3478 GCA_964529955.1 uncultured Thermotogaceae bacterium | reverse complement strand
GTTAGTTATTAGTTTTAGAAATAGGTGAAAAATAATAGAAAACGATGGAAAAGTAAAGTAATTCGGGACAAATGTACTCAGTGTCCAGGAAATTTAAAAACAGAAGAAACATAGAAGAACATTGATTCTTCTTAGAATAGAGAATTGAAAAGATATGAGGCATATAGTTGCTGGTTAATAGCAAGTAAAGTCATTAGTAATTAAAAAAAGACCTTCTATTCTATTGACGCCTCCTTTAATATACTATTAACCAATAACTAAAAACTAATAACTATTTGACGCTAATGATGATACGGAAGAACATAACGATTAGATAGGGAGCAAAAGATCGTGGTTAATGAATCGTGAATAAATAATAGTGAGCAGAGAATCATAATAGAGCAAAAAGTGAATATGCAAAAGAGGATTTAAAATAGAAAGAGATTGATAACATACAAGCGAATTGATAATAGAAAGATATTATATTGAAACGATTAGATTATTCTAGAAGTAAGATTTATTTATTGAACTTTCCCTTCGATTTATAAAAGTCTTACTTCTTTTTTTATTCTATCCTAACTTGTAATATTGTGAATAGGGATCGATGTATAGAAAATTATGAATCGTGATTCAGTATGTCCCATAATCTTCGGACGGACCCCCAAATATTGGACAAAAATAACTTGTATCAACGTTTTACTAAAACCTTCTTGTTTTATTATTTCTTCCTCTTGAAGTAACCCATTATAATACCAAGAACAACAGACCATACTGCAGCAAGAGTAATCCTCCATATCTGTGGCATATAAAAGGTAACTGTATGCGCAGGAATCCAGAACCAGATTAAAGTTAAAAGTGCACCGCTTATGCCTTTCCAATTTTTCTCTTTGGTTAAAATATTATCCAAGAATCTATGAGAAAATATCAAAAGGGGTCCGAAAAGAATATTCATAAAGGCAGAAATAAAGAATGGAGTAAATACATTCGGAAGCATATTATGAAAAATCAATTCATTTACAAATCCTGTAAAACCAACAAAGGCATATTTAATAAATACTGCAAGAATAGCCCAGATAACTGCTTTCCCCAAAAGCATCTTTGGTTTAAAAAGAGTGAATTTCTTTAGTCTAATTGAATTCCCAAAAATTTCTCCAGTAGTTCCAAGAATAGCAAACTGTATCATAGCAGAAAGAATCGGAAAAGTTGTAACGAAATCGACCCACATAAAAATATCCTCCATATCCTTTTGACTATATTCTATCAAATTTAGTGTTTATGAAAGAAAAAAATTCTTATATTCATTCCTTCAAAATAAAATATAGTCAAGAATATAATTGTTTTCATATTATTTGTTATTTTAATTTTGTTCTTGCATTTTAATAACATATATATTATGATATATTTTATCTGGATTGAACTTTTTTCGTTCAATTTGTTGGGAGACTATTATGAAAGATTCTTTTTTAAATAAATATGGAAACTTCTTATGGCATGGTTCATTCCTTGCACTAACAATGGCATTTGTTGAGATAAATACAGTCATTCCTTCTCTAATATTAGAAGCTGGAGGTGGGAGCTTCTCCGTTGGACTTGTCTCAGCAATATTAACTGGAATACCACTTGTTGTTCAACTGATATTCGCAGGATTCCTTATATCAAAATCTAGGAAGAAACCATACCTAATACTGGGAATTTATTTGAGAATTATCTCATTGGCTGCTCTTGGCTTTATTCTTGGAAGTTCTTTGAATGGTATTTTTTTACTTATTCTAATTTTTGTTATACTGAGTGTATTTTCATTTAGTGGTGTTTTTGCCGGAATAAGTTATACAGATCTTCTTGGAAAAACTTTGGAAAAGGAAAGTCGAAGAAAATTTATGGCTGTACGACAAATATTAAGTGGTATTCTTTCGCTTCTTGGAGGCTTTTTAGCAAAAATTGTTGTCAGCAGTTTTTCTTATCCTACTAATTATTCAGTTATGTTTTTTATTTCAGCTATCTCTCTTTTGATAGGTTCATTGGGTTTTTTTCTAATTAAAGAAGAAAAATCTGTCAAAAAAACTAGTCTTAAATTTTCAGAAGTTTTTAAAAGCATTCCATCAATATTAAAGAGTGATAATAATCTAAAAAATTATGTTCTGTTCTCAAATTCTACAGGATTTGGATTAGTTATAATTCCATTTTATATAGTACTTGCAAAAAATTCATTTGGATTAACAGGAGAAGATTTAGGAACATACGTCCTTCTTCAAATGGTTGGTATGACAGTTTCAGGATTCCTTTGGGGATATCTTCTGAGTAAATGGAACTATTACAAGGTAATGAGAAACTGCGTTTTTTTAGGAGCCATGCTACCAATTTTAGCTCTTCTTTTATCAAATACTAATGTCATAGTTTATTCAATTGTTTTTATTCTCTCCGGTTCAAATCTAAGCGTTAGAAAAATGACCTTTGAAGGATTACTTATTGAAATATCAAATAAAGAAAATAGACCACTCTATACTGGAATTGTCGGTGCACTAAACCTGGTTTTAGCTCTACTTCCACTAATAATTGGTTCCATAATCGATACAATAGGTTTCACCTCTGTATTTATAATAACGAGTGGCTTTATATTTCTTGGATTTTTCTTCCTCAGAAAAATAAAAACAAATTAGAATTTTTTATTTAAAAATATAATATTAAAAACTAGATTAGATTTAGTATTGTATCTTTTCACATAGGCTCTGAAGTAAAAATTATCTGCTATTGTTATCTATTTCTTGGTATATTTGTAAAAATTAATATATACATTTAAAAATAAATTACAGTGTTATGGAAATATATTAAAAATAAATATATAATTTATATATATATTATATATTTTCTATTAAGGGGGGGTAAGGTATGAAAAGGTTTGTTGTAATTTTATTATTTTGTTTTTTTGCTTTAAGTTTGTTTGGTGCTTCAGATTCTTCAAAAAAATTTTCAAGAGATAATATGGATTGGTATTTTCCGGGAGAATTTGAAGAGCAGGAAGCAGTTTGGTTGGGGTGGCTGTCTACAGAATATGTTGAGGGTTTCAAAACAGATAATGTTTTAATACAAATTGCTAACGAATTGCATAAACATTTAAAGGTCATAGTATGTGTTCCGGATTCACAAACTCATCAAAAGGTTGAACAATTACTTAAAGAAAACAATTTTGATTTCTCAATGATTGAATTTTACGAAACACCATTTACAATGCTTTATTGGAGAGATTATGGTCCTATATTCATTAAAAATGCTGATAGTGATTTAGCAATAGCTGATTTTGATTTCACTTGCTGGGGATATTATGAATCTTGGGATCCTCAAACAAGATTGATGGAAAAAAATGATAGAACTATTGCTGAAAAAATGGGAATTCCATCTTTCATGACAAGAGTTGTAAGCGAAGGAGGAGACAGAATATTAAACGGACAGGGAGTTATGATAACGGTTGAAGCCTGTGAATTTCAGAGAAACCCAAATGTTT
>CAZGZM010000044.1:0-12751 GCA_964529955.1 uncultured Thermotogaceae bacterium | reverse complement strand
TTCAGAAAGATTTATAATTGCTTTTTTAAAATCCTCCAATAATGGTGCAGTAAACGAAACTCTTTTTTCTGTAGATGGATGAAAAAAAGACAAATAACAAGCATGAAGCATTTGTCTTTCAATCCCAAAAATTAAATCAGCTTCTCCGTCTCCATAAAGCTTATCCCCATACATTTTAAAACCGAGACTTCTAAAATGAACTCTAATTTGATGAGTTCTTCCAGTTTTCGGGGATGCAAGAACTAAAGATGCTTCTTTAAAATGCTTTAACGTTTTATAAAAAGTTAAAGATTCTTTTCCTGTATATGAAGACCTCATTTTCAGCCTATTTATGGGATGCCTCTCAATTGAAAACTCGATTTTTCCCTCTTCTGGAGTAATACCCTTTAGTAAAGTTAAATATCTTTTGGCAGTTTGTCTATTTTTAAATTGATCTGATATGGAAACATGTGCCTTTTCGTTTTTTGCAACAACCATAGCTCCACTTGTTTCTTTATCAAGTCTATGAACTATTCCTGGCCGCAGCACACCCCCAATACCTTGTAAATCATTACAATAATATAGCAGAGCATTTACAAGTGTTCCTGTATTTTTATTTGGAGTAGGGTGAACGATTATTCCTGGTTTTTTATTAATTACTATTATGTCTTTATCCTCATAAATTACTTCTAAAGGAATGTCTTCAGGTGATATTTCATTAGAGACAGGTTCTCCGGGAAGCTCATATGAAATTTCTTCTCCTGCTTTTACTTTATATGAGGGTTTTTTAAATTTTCCATTAACAAATATTTTTTTTTCTTTTATCACTCTTTGAATTGAAGAACGAGATATCCAATGCGGAGATTTTTTTGCAACAAAAATATCTAATCTTGATCCTTCATCACTATTCTTGACTGATAGCTGGTGAAGCATTCTTTTTCCCCTTGAAAAGAATAGATAATATCAACAATATCACCCCAATTACTATAAACGAATCGGAAAAATTAAAAACTGCAGGAAATTTAAACAATTCAATAAAATCAGCTACATATCCAAATCTTATTCTGTCGATTAAGTTTCCTAAAGCTCCTCCGATAATCATTCCAATAAAAAATTGTGTTGGGCCTCCAATTTCATCTTTGTTTTTTATTGTAAAAGAAATTAAAACAAATAAAATTATTGAAACAATTACACTAATCGTAATTGGACTTAATCCTGAAAATAAACCAAATCCAACTCCAGTATTTCTTACATATCTCAATCCTAAAAACTCACCCAATAAATCCACCCTTTGAGAATATTCAAAGTTTGAATCAATAATAAACTTTGAGAACTGATCAGTTAATAAAGCAATCATGATTGCTAAACTTGTAAACAAATTTACCTCCATCATAAAATGAGCCCCTGAAGGGCTCACTATATATTAACCTAATTCCTCCATTGCTTTTTCCATTTCTTCGTCTGTTATATCAAAATTAGCAAAAATTTCCTGAACATCATCGTTGTCCTCTAAATAATTAATTAATTTCAAAACCTTTACTACGTCTGGTCCAGTAACAGACGATGTGCTCTTTGGTAAATATGCTAGTTCAGATTTAGTTGAATATCCTGCCTCTTCTAAATTACCTTTTACTGTTGAAACGCTTTCTGGAGCAACCACAATTTCAAATGGATCAGAATCTTCGTTAAAATCTTCTGCACCAGCATCAATAGCTAACATTTCGAACTCTTCAATATCAGAAATCTCTGCAACTGGAACTGTTATCAAACCTTTTCTTTCAAAGTTAAATGCAACACTTCCCGGGCTAGCTAAACTTCCTCCGTATTTCGAAAGAGTATGCTTTACTTCCTGAGCAGTTCTATTTTTGTTGTCAGTAAGAACTCTAATCATCAAAGCAATACCAGCAGGAGCATATGCTTCATACATAGCTTCTTCATAAATAACACCTTCAAGTTCTCCTGCACCTTTTTTTATAGCTTTTTCCATTGTATCTTTTGGCATATTAGCATTTTTTGCTCTATCAATAACCGTTTTCAACTTAGCATTTGTTTCTGGATCCGAACCACCTTCTCTGGCGGCTACCATTAACTCTCTTATAACTTTAGTAAATACTTTTGATCTCTTAGCATCCTGAGCACCCTTCCTGTGCTGAATATTAGACCACTTATTATGACCTGACATTCACACTACCTCCTAATTTATCATTTAAAATATTCGATGTTCTATCATTATTTATTAATGCATCTTCTACATAAATAAAAATATTTTTCAAATCTGTACAAGTTTCCCTTGAAAGTAATTCAATCATACTTTCATAAGATACCATATTACTCCTTAACATATGGTATTCTACCATAAAGTATTTATTAAATTTTTTTATATTAACATTTTTAAAAGCATCTTCAATAACAATTTCCGTAGTTTTTCTCTTAGTCTTTTTAAAAACAACTTTCTTTGAATCAAAATTATTATAATCGAAACTATTATAGTTTAAAAACAATTTAAAGATATATCCGTGTATAAAATCATCTAACTTTTTGTTTTCATGTAATGACCAAAATTTTAAAACTGATAAACCTGCTAAATCATTTTTAAATCTTTCATTTACATCATTTATTTCTTCTTCCATATTTATCAGAGCATAAAATCCTGAAGAAGCAACACCGGTTTTCATAGCATCAGAATAACTTATTTTAGGGTGAGGATTATATCCTTTCGTATAAGTTAAAGGTAAATTATTTCTTCTTAATAGTTTCTCAAAAGTAGATTTTGTTTCATTATTAGAAAGAAATCTTAAAAAACCCCCACGGCAAAATCTGACTATATACTTTATATAAAACCCTCCTTAATTTTCTAGAGAAATTATACCAAAATAGATATTTTAATTTTTACAATAATTAATTAAATTTTATTATAATTTGTCGTATATCTCCAGAAGATTTCTAGATTTATCATAAAGGCTGCTTAGTTTATTTATTGCTTTAACAAAATATATATTTGCCCAAGAAGGAGATTGTTTTTTTTCATTTATTAAACATGAAATAAACTCATAATTAAGAGAATTAGAATGATTTAAATCATTTAAAACTATCTCTTCAACAGCGCTATCAAAATCTTCTTCATTATATTCTTTAGTATCCTTTCCACTTCCTCCTCTTTCATTTAAAACTATTTCTAGGTAATTAGCTTGAGTAAAAAGGGCTTTAATTGCTTTTAAATTTCGATAATGATCATAATAAATACTTGTTTGATTTATATAGTTAAATATATTTATAAAATAAAAGGGAGTTTCAATATTTCTTTCAACAAAAAATCTCAGTACTACTAAATTTAAAGCATTTCTTATTGCATTTAATGAGTAATTATCTTCAAAAAGTCTCACCAGTAAATTATTTACTGATACCTTTTTATATATTCCTTCATATAATTCTTCAAACACTTCTTTATCTATCTTTCTTGGCCCGGTAGCCCATTTTTCATCAAATTTTTGATTGTATGTTGTAATATCAAAAAGAGAAATTTGAATATAAGGCATCGAAAGAAATCCTATTAGCCATTCAAGCAGACTTTCTTTTATATCAGGGAAGGTAGAACAAAGGTAAAATATTTCGTTCGTGGTACAAACTTTCATTCCCAAGTTTCTCACTTTTCTATGTGTAGAATCTTCAATGTTTATTATACTAAAAAAATATAGCAACTCTTTTATCTCTGACATATTTAAGTTTTCACTGAAAAGTTCTTTAAAGATTGTAACAGCTTGAGATTGCTGGCCTTCAAAAATTGAATAAACAAAATTTTCTTTTGATATATCTACTCCACTTTTATATATCTTTTCGGTCTTGTGCACATATTTATTTTTTATCAAATCTAATGCTTGAAAAATAGCAAATTCTCCAACATTTTTATATTCGTAGTTAATTTTAATAGCCGAAGCTAGTAAATTAAATGTTCTATTTTCATTAAATGGTATTAAATTACCATTAATTGAATCTAAGCTTAAAGATCTCTTTAGAGTAAATGACCACTTCAAATCTTTTATCATATTAATAATGAAAGTATCCCACTTATTATTTTTTACAGCTCGATATACCTTTTTATGAAAAACATCTTCCTCCATATTTACCCATTCTACATATTTCATAAAACTGCCTCCATCAATCAGAGTTTTTCTAAATTTGTGAATACAAATTGAATTATTTTTTGCGCTCCAAAAAGTGTTTCATTTGAAGAAAAAATTATTGGAATTTTATTTTCTTTTTCATATAATACATTAATTCTTTCGCTAGAGATATTATCATCTAACTTATATTTCTCAATGCCCCCAAAAACCCGAAGCTCTTCAATTCTTTTATTTCTAACTTCCTCAATTTTTAAATTCATCAAATTTAATGCATAATCATTTGCAAAGAAGATAGTTCCATTTCTTTTTCTTAGTAAGAGAATTCCAAAATTTAATTTCATTAGCAAATCCATGTATTTATTTACTTGAAAATTCAATTGATTATTGCATAGTTGTCTTTCGAGCAAAGTTACAATCAATTCTGGAAGAAATCTCAAATATCCAGGACCTCTTAATAGATACTCTCCATATCTTAAATTGTACTTTTCCACTTCAGAAACATCACCAACTAAAAAAATATTTAATATATTATTTTTATTTGAAATTTCCATAATATTATCATTTATAAAATCAAAAACTGCTGCATCAGTTACTTTAAACCTCTCAGGTTCAATTTTTGTCATGTAACTTACTTGAAAATTATCATTAAATACTTCCAAGATCCTTTTTGCACTTTTATGTCCTTTACTTATAATAAGTATTCTAGGTTTTGAATATAATCCAGACATAACCATCCTCTTTGCTTATTTAACCTCATTTTTTAAACAGTTTCTAATATATTATACATGAAAAACTAAATGTTTTTTTTGTTAAAAAATAAAACAAGCATCCCCAAATGAAAAAAATTTATATCTTTTTTCAACTGCTGTTTCATAAGCTTTAAGAATTTTCTCTTTCTCTGCAAATGCTGATATTAACATTAGCAAAGTTGATTTAGGTAAATGAAAATTCGTAATTATTCCATCAACAACAGAAAATTTAAATCCAGGAAATATAAAAATATCAGTATTACCGTTTCCATCTAATATTATTCCTTTGTTTTTCTTGGCTACAGATTCAAGAGTTCTTACTGTTGTAGTGCCAACAGCTATTACTCTTCTTCCACTTTTCTTGGCAATATTTATTGAATCAGCAGTTTTTTTTGAAATGGAATAAAATTCTTTATGCATTTTATGATTTTCTATTTTTTCTGCTTTTACTGGCCTAAATGTTCCCAACCCAACGTGTAAAGTAATAAATTCAATATTAACTCCCATTTTTTTTATTTCAATTAACAACTTTTCCGTAAAATGTAATCCTGCAGTAGGAGCAGCTACAGAACCGCTTTTATTAGCATATACTGTTTGATACCTTTCTGGATTGGAAGGATAATTTTCTATGTAGGGAGGAATAGCGTATTTTCCAAACCTGTGAATACGTTCATCGATATTATTACCAAAGAATCTTACGATTCTTGTTGAATCATCACAATGCTCTTCAACAATGCACTTCAACCCTTTTAAAAAGATTACATTTCCTTTTTTTATTTTTCCTCCAGGTCTAACTATTACTTTCCATAGATACTTTGAAACTTTTCCAAGTAAAACTATTTCTACTTTTGCTCCAGTTGATTTAAACCCATTAAATCTTGCAGGAATAACTTTACTATCATTTAAGACTAAAAGATCACCCTTTCTTAAATAGTCTTTTATTTGATTAAATTTTTTATGTATAAAATCTCTTTTGTTTCTATCTATTATCATAAGATTTGATTCATCTCTTTTTACAGATGGATTTTGAGCAATGAGTTCTTTTGGTAAAAAATAATCAAAATCTGTAACTTTCATTTATATCCTCCGGTTTAATAACCTTTAAATTTCCTATTCTATATTCCGAAAAATTATCTCTACTTATAATTATACCTTTATGTTTTCTAGCTAAACTAATAATTTTCTCATCTGCAGGAGAAAACAGACTAACCCTTGAATTTTTATAGATATTCTCAAATATTTTTATTTGACTTGAATTTAAAATATATTTTATATTTTCGTCAAATACAGTTTCGATTGGATATAAAGGAAATCCAAGAGATTTAATTTTATCAATTAACGCTAAATAATTATTTATATCAGGTTTCCCACCAACAGAGTATATTACATTACTTCCATCAATAACTGTATAGATATTATCAAGAAAAAATACGCTTTTTTCATAATCACTTATAAAAATATTTTTCTCTAATTCTTTTTTTTCAAAGTAATTTAAATTTTTTATTGTTTTTTTAATTTTTAAAACTGATTTCTGATTTCTTTGAGAATTATTATTAATTAGTTCCTTCAATAATTCGATCTTTTTATTATTTATTTTTGTCTCGTCAAACAAAAGTGCAGCATGTATCATAATATAATCATCCATGAAATTTATAGTCATATTTTTTGCAATTTTAATCCATTCATAGTAATCGGGTATACTTTTAATTTTTTTTCTTAAAATTCCGGTTACTGGAGGATATTTTTTTGGATTAAAAAAAAATATCAACTCTCCTATATCCTGAATATTTACATCCAGAAAATCAAAGATAGAATCAATTTTCTTTTCAAATGATTTTCCCCCTCTTAAAATATCTAGCAAAAAATAAATATCATCTGCTTTAAGATTAAGTATTTCTGAATTTATTGAAAAATACTCTCTTTTAAAAATAATATTTTCATCTTTACAATTCAAAGAATCAGAAATACTTTTTATATCTTTTTTTTGATTAATATAAAATTCATAAAAATATGGCGAATGTAATCTTTCTTTAAAATATTCTTTAAGAATTCTATATTTACTCTCCATAACGAAGAGAATATCATAAATAAAAAAAAAAATCTTTGACATAAAAAAAACACTATGATATAATTTTCTGGAAAAATTAAAAGAGGAGTGAGTCTCGATGAAAAAGGATATACATCCAAAATTAAAAGAAGTAACTGTAAAGTGTGCATGTGGTGCTGAACACAAGTTTTTATCCTCTGAAACAAACATAAAAGTAGATTTATGCTCTCAATGTCATCCATTTTATAAAGGCGATGGTTCTTCTTTACTATTAGACTCTGAAGGTAGAGTTCAAAAATTTAGAAATAAATACGGGGATAATTATTAATTAATTTAGCCTATTATAAAAAGTGGAGAGCTTAGCTCTCCATTTTTTATTGACAGAAAACAAAGTGGTGTTATAATATTACAGATCATAATTAATAAAGGAGTTATAGTCGTGAAAATAGGAATTCCAAGAGCTTTGTTGTTTCATTACTATGGTATTTTTTGGGAATACTTTTTTAAAGAGCTAGGTCATGAGGTAGTTATTTCTCCGGATTCTAATAAAGAGATAGTCGATATAGGTATTAAAACAGCTGTTCCAGAGATTTGCGTTCCGATAAAAATTTTTTTAGGACATTTAAAATACTTAATATTAATGGAGAAAGTTGATTTAGTTTTTGTTCCTAGAATGATATCTATTCGTAAAGGGGAAATATTTTGCCCCAAATTTATGGGGCTGCCAGATATAGTAATAAATGGATCTCCAGAATTAGCCGACAAAATATTGACCAATCACATTGAATCTAAAACTGAGAATATTTCTGATTATAGAAATTACTTATCTTTAGCTAAAAGACTCAACGTTAATGAAGAAAGAATTAAAAGAGCTTCAAGGATAGCTAATATTAAATGGTTAGAATTCAGAAAAACTACTTTAATGGGATTCTCAGCAAAAGATGCTTCTCTTAAAGTAGAAGAAAATAAAGAATTGAAAAAAAACAAACCTAACAATGTAAAAATTGCTGTGATGGGATATGTTTATAATGTATATGATCCTTTTTTAAGTATGAATATTTTGGATAAATTATCAGACTTAAAAGTAGATTATATAACTTTTGAAATGTTGGATAACAAATCAATTTATAAGCAAATATCTCATTTAAAGAAACAGTTATTTTGGACGTTTAGTAACAAATTATTAGGAGCAGGTTATTATTCTTTAAAAAATCCAAGTTGCGATGGCTTGATACACTTAACAGCTTTTGGTTGTGGACCAGACTCATTTTTAGGTAAATTGTTTGAAATAGATTCTGAAATAAGACAAAAACCATTTATGACGATCAGAATTGATGAGCACACTGGAGAGAATCATCTTCAGACAAGAATAGAAGCATTCGTTGATTTGTTAAAAAGAAAAAAAGAGAAGGAGAGTGCTTAATTGAATAAGAAAGTTTCTTTTCCTTATTTAGGACATGTTATAGTATATAAAAAATTTCTTCAAATGATGGGTTTTGAAGTAATTATGCCTCCTATACCCACTCAAAGAACTATAGATTTAGGTGTTAAGTATTCTCCAGAATTTGCTTGTATTCCATTTAAAATGTTAATGGGAAATTATATTGAAGCTTGTGAACTTGGATCTAATGTAATTATTTCTAGTGGTGGCCATGGCCCCTGCAGAGCTGGATTTTATGGAGAAGTTCATCAAAGAATTCTTAAGCAAATGGGTTTCGATGTTGAGTTCATCATTTTTGATTCTCCTAAAAGAGATTTATTTGGAACAATCAAGAAGTTTTTTAAAATAAAGAACAAACAAACAATAACTAAATTAGTTAAGATATCAAAAATTGTATTTCCTGTACTTAAGGATTTAGATACTTTTGAGAAAAAAATTCACACTATGATACCTTATGAAATAAACAAAGGTGAATCGTTAAAAGTATGGAGAGAAATTTATAAAATTTACGATGAAGTTTATTCAAAAGAGGAATTACTTAAAGCCAGAGTAGAAAGCAGAAAAATGATTGAAAGTATAAAGCTAAAAGAAGTAGATGAAAATGAAAGAATCAAAATCGGAATTGTCGGAGAAATATTTGTTGTAATAGAACCTTCTATAAATATGGATATAGAAAATCTGCTTTGTAGTTTGGGATGCGAGGCAGAAAGATCCCTTTACTTATCAGAATGGGTGGAGCATAATGTTTTTGGTGAAAAACATGAAAAGGTTATTCAGGATATGGGAGAAAAATATATTGAAATTTTAATTGGGGGACATGCAAAAACAACCGTTGGAAATATTGTTGATTTTAAAAAGCGTGGATTTGATGGAATAATTCACCTAATGCCATTTGGATGCCTTCCGGAATTAGTATCACAAAGTGTGATTCCTAAAATTACCTCAGATCATAATATCCCGGTTTTAACCCTATCTATTGATGAACAAACTGGAAAATCAAATAATTTAACAAGAATAGAAGCTTTTGTTGATTTAATTAAAAATAAGAAATCGAGAGAAAATGTATTTAATGGAGGCAAAAAATGAAAGAAGTTTACGTTGGTGTAGATGTTGGTTCTGTAAGTATAAATGTTGTTGCAATTGATAGTTCAAATGAACTAGTTTATAAATATTATTCACGTACTAATGGCCAACCTCTTGAAATGATCAAGCATGGTTTGAAATCATTAAAAAACGAAATCGGTTCAGATATAAAGGTATTAGGAGTTGGAACCACAGGTAGTGGAAGACAATTAGCAGGGGTAATGGTTGGAGCAGATATTGTAAAAAATGAGATTACTGCCCATGCAGTCGCTACTATCAATGAACATTCAGATGTACATACAATATTTGAAATTGGTGGACAGGATTCAAAAATTATTATTATAAAAGATCAAATGGTTGTTGATTTTGCTATGAATACAGTTTGCGCTGCTGGAACAGGAAGTTTTCTTGATCATCAATCAGAAAGATTAAAGGTACCAATTGAGGAGTTTGGAGATTTAGCACTAACATCTAAAGTAAATGTAAGAATTGCTGGAAGATGTACAGTTTTTGCTGAATCTGATATGATTGCTAAACAACAATATGGTTTCTCAAAACCTGATATTATAATGGGCTTGTGCAGAGCACTTGTTAGAAATTATACAAATAATCTTGGAAGAGGCAAAAAGTTAAATCCTCCGTATGTTTTTCAAGGCGGTGTTGCTGCAAATAAAGGAATAATAAAGGCTTTTCAGGAAGAAGTAGAAGCTTCCGTTTTTGTTCCCAAACATTTTAATGTCATGGGAGCAATTGGAGCAGCTATATTATCTAAAGAATATATTGAAAAAAATAATACTGAAACAATATTTAGAGGGTTCTCCTCTTTGAAAACGAATTTTGTTCCTTCTAGCTTTATATGCAACGGCTGTTCAAATAATTGCGAAGTTGTTAAAGTTGAATCGAATGGTCAGGTTATTGCTATGTGGGGCGACAGATGTGGAAAGTGGAGTCAAAAAGTCTGTTCAGTTGGATAAATTTTACATTTATCCTTTTTATTTTCTCATCTAATCAATTATTTTCAAAAAAGTATTATATATATAGCATAAATTTTCCCTCATATTTAATAATTATAAGAAATTATCAGCTTTATCTAATGTTGTTTTTTTACATGAATATCTAAAGAAATAAATTTAGTAATTCATCAGAGATAATAAATACTTTTGATATAAATAAACATACCCCGAATATTATTAAAATTTATAATTAAAATAAAAAATTAATACCTAATTTAATACAATGAATAAAAAATAAAATATACCAGCGTTGCTTCTTGAATATTTTAAATGGAAAAATAAATACAAATGTATTAAAAAAGGGAAAAAAAAGAAGGGTAGTGATTCCCTTCTTATTCAATATTTAGTAAAACTCTGTAGACACCTTTTTCGATTAATTCGTCAGCAAGATTTTTATTATCAACAAAAATAGTTTTATAAACATCTATGTTTTCTTCCATATTTTCATACAAACCAGAATTTCTATCATGTTCCAAAACGTAATTTAAATCTTCCTCATTTATTTCAACAATTAAATTTTCTCCTATGTAATCACTTTCATCTGAAGAGAAAGTCTGGTAATCGGTAGTTAAATATGCCCCGCTACCTAAAAACTGAAGAATAGGTATGAAAGAATCAGCAGGAACAAAACCCGGAACATTGGTAAGTATTTGATTATCTGAATTAACAAAAAACATTGAAGGTGTTCCTCTAACACCAAAAATCGAAGATAATTGCGAATAATTTGAATTTATTTCTTGGTCATTTATGGTGAAATTTACATCTTTGTCTTCAGGAAATATTTCAACCACATTATATCCTGCATTGAAAAGTTCCACTACTTTTTCATCATTAAATGTTTCATTTCTTAGTTTGTCACAATATACGCAGCTTTTACTCGAAAAAACCATTATTGTTATTTTTTTCTCAATTTCTGATATTTTAAGAGCTTTTTCAATATCGCTATATACATTACCATAAGCAAATAATACTATACTAACAGAAATAACTAAAACTAAAGTAAAAATTTTTTTCATTTTAAATCCTCCTATTTACGAAAACTGTAATAAATTTAAGTGTCCTGTGATGGTTAGAATACCAGTAACCAGTAATAATACAAAAACAGTGATTCTTAAAACTTTTCTCAGTTTACTTTCTCCACCAAAACTAACTTTTGTTGATATCTTAGCAACTACTCCACTTAAAAATAAAAATGGAATAATCATACCAAATGAATAAATAATTAAAAGAAATCCACCCTGCAAGATCGTATTTTGATTTGCTGCAATAACTAAAATTGATCCTAGAATTGGACCTGCACAAGGAATCCATACTATTCCCATTAAAGAACCAATTAAAAAACCACTGAATACACTTCCCTTAAATTTGAAAAAATTAACATTTATATTTTTAAAACCTATGTTAAATAAGAAAAGAAATCCAAAAACAATGAACAAAGACCCAGAAAAAATATTCATAATTGATTGGTTTTGATTAATAAAGTTCCCTAATCCTCCAGCGCCTATTCCAAGTAAGAAAAAAAATAACGACATACCTATTGTAAAAGATGCCCCTCTCCAAAATCTGCTTAATCCTTTATCAGCCCCGGACATTAAAACTCCAAAAAATATTGGAATTAATGGAAGAACACAAGGTGAGAAAAACGAAAGCAAACCTCCTAAGAAAGAACTTCCATAACTAACAGAAGTGGATACAATAGGTGAAACTAATGATGAAAAGCCTTCTAAATTTTGAGTTGCAAGTGCAGTAATTTCATTCATCTCTATACCCTCCCTAGGTATATTATATCATATAAAAATTTAGACATACAAATCCTTTATCTGGTTTAATAATTAATATTAATGTTATAATAATTGTAATTTTAAATTTAATTTAAAAGGAGGTTTTTAGATGAGTTTAGGACAATTTATTAAAAGCGGAGATTGGAAAGGTGAAAAGCACGTTCCTGTTATAGAGGTTAAAAACGAAGAAGGTAACTTAAAAGTAGAAGTAAGTGTTGGAAAGGAAATTGCACATCCAAACACAATCGAACATCACATCAAGTGGATAGATTTATACGTTAAGTATGAAGACAATCCTTTAGTTGTTCACCTTGCTCATTTTGAATTTACACCTGTAACAAGTGCCCCAAAGGTATCCATAGAATTAAAATTAGAAAAGCCTGGTAAAATGCTTGCCGTTTCCTATTGTAATATTCACGGTTTATGGGAATCCGAAAAAGAATACTAATTTTTTTATTTAGGAGGGAAAAATATGAAAAAGTACAGATGTACAGTTTGCGGTTATATTTACGATCCTGAAGAAGGAGATATTGATAA
>CAZGZM010000043.1:0-13056 GCA_964529955.1 uncultured Thermotogaceae bacterium | reverse complement strand
TATTATTCTGATCACAGGTCATACAGTCATTTGGATGATTCGCAAGCAAAAGGGCTAAATTAAATTTGACAGATCTCTGAACCCTTTCTGAATTAGTTTTTATTACCATTCCGTCATGGATTTCTGTAGCACATGCGGGAGTTAAATTTCTAAATCCATCAATTTCAACTACACATACTCTACACGATCCAACTATTGATAATGATGGATGGTAACATAAAGTTGGTACATAGATTCCTGCTTCTTTACAAGCATCTAAAACACTAATTCCCTCTTTTACCTGATATTCCTTGCCATTTATCGTTACTGTTACAGGCACAACAGCACCTCCATTCGAAAATTACTTAACCTTACTTTGTGATTTTTCTCTCAAGTGATTTTACCATAGAGTTAGACTTAATTTATAAATATAAGTAAAAATTTTGAAAACACTCGATATTATTCTAAATAATTTTATTACTCCATCTCTTTTAGATATAAATCTATTAAAAAAACCGCTTTCATATATAAATCATAGTTAAAATTTTTTAAATGAAAAAATGATGTTTATAATTATACATAAGAGAAAACGAAATAAAAATATCATCAATGTCTAAAAAAATTAATTTTTCAAAACATTAATTTAAAGGACAAATTTATTGAATATTATTAGTAAATTTCTTCATTTAGCTATTTAGGTTCATCTTTAAATGGAAGATTATAAATAAAAAATTAAAAAAAATAATTATTTCATAATTAGAACAGATCTTTTAATAGATCAGATCTTTTTTTATTATCTATTCATAATCATTTTGGTATAATTTGTTTGTATGACAAATGATAAAGGATCTTATATTCTGGTAATTGAGTTAAAAAGAGGAGAAGATATTAAATCGAAGTCAAAAAAATGGAATCTCGAAAAGGGGTTGTATTTATACGTTGGATCAGCTATGAATAGTCTTACTGGAAGAATAAAGCACCATTTATCAAAGAAAGATAAACCACACTGGCATATAGATTATCTATTAAATGTAACCCATTCAGATATCCTATTTGCGTTTCTTATTCCAAGTAATATAAAGAATGAAGAAAATTTATCAAAATTAGTTTCAAATTATGGAAAGGGTGTAAATGAATTTGGAGCAAGTGACTGTAGTGTTAAATCTAATCTTTATAGTGTTGAGAGAAATGACCTTGCTTCTCTTTTCAACTATTTAATAAAACTGGAGGTAAATCATGATTGCTTTTTTAAGTGATTGGGGCAGTAATTCATATTATATTGCTTCGGCAAAGGCTGCTATAAAAAAAATAAATCCTGCTGCTGAAATAATTGATATTTGTCATGAAATTGAACCCTTTAATATCAAACAAGGAGCATACATACTTCAAAGAGCTGCTAAGGATTTTCCAGAGGGAACTGTTTTCCTTTCGGTGATTGATCCTAGTGTTGGCACTTCAAGAAAACCCGTTATTCTTAAAACAAAGGATAATAATATTTTTATCGGACCCGATAACGGTTTGTTTACCTTTGTAATTATCAATAATGAACTCAGTGACATGAGAGAATTAGACAATCAAAAGTTTTTCAACGAAAAAAATTCTGTTAGTTTTCATGGTAGAGATATTTTTGCTCCTGTAGCTGCCTATGCTGACAAAGGAACTGAAATATCAGAGTTTGGAACTCGTTTCTTAACTTATGAGAGTGTTTCTTTCAAACAGCCCCATAGAGATGGAAAATATATTGTCGGAGAAATTGCTTTCTTTGATCATTTTGGAAATATGGAAACAAACATTCCTAAATCTTTCTTTAATGAAATAGAAATTGGGGATTCTCTATATTTAGTAATTGGAAAAAGAAAATATGAATTGATATACGATAGAACCTATTATGATGTAAGAAGCAATGAATTACTCGTTCATATAGATGGAAGTGACTTTTTAGAAATAGCTACAAATAAATCTAGCTTGAAGGAACTGCTAGAAGTAAAACCAGGTGAAGTAATTAGAATTGAAGTGGAATAGGGGATAATATTGAAAATAATTACTACGATCAACAACCCTGATTTTGATATCTTTGCTTCAGCAATTGCTGCTCAAAGGTTATTTAAAGATCACAATATAATTTTCCCTGGAAATTTTACTCCTGATATTTCAAATTATTTAAAAAATACAGGAGTTTATTTTCCATATTATTTAATTGAAGAATTAAATATAAAAAAAATATCATCCCTTGTTATTGTTGGAACAACTTCTCTTGAATTAATTAACAGAGAAATTGTAAAAAAAATCGAATCTATAGAAAATATTTATTTCATAGATAATGAAAAAAAAGAAAATGAATTAGAGAAAAACATTACTTATATTTGTGATGAATCCTCTGCCTGCATTTCGATAGTTATAGATAAAATCTTTGAACATAATTCTACTATCTCTGACGAAGAATCAAAATTATTTTTGACAGCATTATATAAAAAAACTAATAATTTTCTTAAAAATAACATTCAACAAGTTGATTTTAAAGCCGCTGCTAAATTAATTAATAAAAACATCAATATAAAGGAAATCGCAAAATACTCACATAATCCATTGTTAAATTTTTCTAATGATATTTTCAGAAAACTTCTTTTAAATATGAAGTCCTATAACAACTCAGGACTTACTCTTGGAATTACCTATATTAAAAATGAAGAATTTCATGATTCTTTTTTGATTAATCTGGAAAGATTATGGGATAGTCTTGATTATGATACTCTAATTGTTTTATATCAAATCAGAGAAAAAACTTATTTTTATTGCAAGACAAGGGAAATATTCGATTTAAAAACACTTTTAACTCCTTTTTTTATAAATATCAAAAAGGGGAGAACAGCATTTGGTTTCTATAATATTTTAAATATCGAAAAAATCAGAAATCAAATAAGAGATAATTTCGAAAAAATTTCCCTTGATTTTCGAAAAATAAAAAATATAATGACTTCACCTGTCAGAACAGTGTTTGCAAATATGACTGTTAAAGAAGTTAATAAAATTATGGATCAGACTGGCCATAAAAATCTCCCGGTAATTAAAAAAGAGAAAATAGTTGGAATAATTAGGCGAAAAGAAATTAAACTGGCTATTCAGCATAAAATGCATCACACCAGAATTGAAAAATTAATGAACAAATCCATAATTGCAATTAATAAAGAAAAAAGCATTCAACATGCTAAAGAACTCTTTCATAAAAACAATATGAATTGTTTATTAGTTCTAGAAAATGGTATTTTACTTGGAATTGTAACTACAAAGGATCTTTTTATAAAAGATTATGAAACAACCGAGATGAGAATTGATATTCCCCAAACTCAAAAAATTACCAACTTAATTAACAGACGCGTTCCAAAAGAAATTCAATCAATACTTAAAATAATTGGATCTTTATCTTCTACATATGATATATCTGTTTTTGTTGTAGGAGGATTCGTAAGAGATCTTATTTTAAATAGAGATAATTTAGATCTTGATATTGTCGTAGAAGGAAATGCCAATGAATTTACTGAGAAAATTGCAGATTTCTTAAATATAAAAGTTGAACATCATAAAGAATTTCTAACATCAAAACTCACTTTTAAAAATGGTATAACCGTCGATTTTGCTTCTGCAAGAACAGAATATTATGAAAAACCAGCAATTTTGCCAAGAGTAAAAATGAGTACCATTAAGAAAGATCTATATAGAAGAGATTTTTCAATTAATGCTATGGCAATTAAATTAAACACTGAAGAATACGGTATTCTTGTTGATTTTTTTAATTCAAGAGGAGATTTGATTTCAAAAAAAATCAGGATACTTCATAATTTGAGTTTTTTGGAAGATCCTACAAGAATATTAAGGGGAATAAGATTTGAACAAAGATTTGATTTTTCCTTTGAAGAAACCACTTTAACGCTATTAAAAGAGGCTGTAAAGAAGAAGTTTTTAGAAAGAGTTAGTGGGCAAAGACTTAGAGAAGAATTAATTAATATACTAAAGGAAAAAAATCCATTCTACTCAATAAAACGTATTAAGGATTTGAGAATTTATACTCACTTAATCCAGGGAAGTAAAATCAACAGAAAAGTTGAAAAGATGTTTTTATCTTTTTTTGAGAATGTAGAAGATAATAGTAAAATTTATGGTAAACCATCACTTTTTGAAATTTTTGCTATTTTTTTACTCTATGCCTCCGATGAAAAATATTTTGATATTTTCATAAAAAGATATGGGCTCTCTCCAAAATTTAAAAGAGTTTTTATAAAAATATATGAAATTTTGATTTTTTTAAATACAAAAAAAGAAAAGAAGCTTTCAGAGCTTTACGAAATTAGTGGAAAAATCAAAACGGAAATACTTTTCTTCTTAGATGCTTATTTGAACAAAAAAAATTCTCTATTTATTAAGGAATATGCAAAAAAAGTAAAAAATATAAAACTTTCTATAAATGGGGAAAAACTTAAAGAGAATTTCAATATAAATAAAGGTCCACTAATAAGCGTCATTTTAGAAAACTTATATAAAGCTAGATTGGATGGGTTGCCTGAAAATTCGGAAAATGAATTTGTAATTAAATATTTGAATGAAAGGAACCCCATTGATGTTAAGTAATTCATTTACTCTGTACTGCCCTGCAAAAATTAACCTCTCATTATTGATTGGCGAAAAAAGAATTGACGGATTCCATGAATTAGGATCATTATTTCAAACTATTGATATCTTTGATGAAATAAAATTATATCCATTTTCTCCCACGTTTAAAAAAATTGAATATATTTCAAATATTCATTCTTTAAACTGGAATAGCGAAAATATATTATATAAGACTGTTAAATTAATAGAAAAAAAAATAGGAATAGTATTTCCTTTCAGCATTGAACTTACAAAAAACATCCCTATGTGTGGAGGTTTGGGAGGCGGAAGCTCAAATGCAGCTCTTTTATTACGATTTGCTAAGTTTTTCTTCGATATCTCTAAAAAAGATATTTTTTGTATGGCTCTTTCACTTGGAAGCGATGTGCCATATTTTTTGTATTCTGGAACATCCCTTGTATTTGGAAGAGGCGATAGAATCATTCCAAAGGCAGCCTTAAAGAATTATACTCTTGACCTATCGTTTCCAGTAACAAAAATATCAACTGCAGAGGGGTTTAAAATGCTTGACAAAAATAATTTTAAGGATGAAATAAATATAAAAAAGCTTCTCTATCTCTATGAATGTTTTAAAAAAAGAACCTTTTTAAATATTAAAAAATACTCAAAAAACAGTTTTGAAAAGTTTCTTTTATCAAAATACAATGAAATTAGATTAAAATATATTGATTTGAAAGAGAAAAATGGTGTTTTAACTAGAATAAGCGGATCCGGTAGTTCTATATTCACTATTTTTGATAATAATCGAGGAAAATATAAATTTATTGATTCGAAAGAGGTGTTTAATTTAAATGAATATAGATGGGTTTCTTCTTCACAAAATCATTCTAAATCTAAAAAAGTTTGAAGGAAAAAGACTTAAAAAGGTCTATCAATCTTCTAGATTTAATTTTTATTTCAAATTTGATAATGAATCTATACAAATTTCGACTGACCCTTCCAATCCATTTTTAACTTTTACAGATAAAAAAGAAGAATATACATTCACTTCTCCTTTTTTGACGTTTTTAAGAAGAAATGTATCAGGAACTTTTTTGGAAAAAATATATCAAATTGAGAATGATAGAATAATATATTTTTCTTTTATTAGAAAAAATCCATTTGGAGAAATTGTGAAAATTAATATCGTAGTTGAATTAATGGGACCTAACTCAAATCTTATTGTCATAAATAATAATCAAAAAATTCAAATAATATTGAAAAGAAAAATATCCAGTAAGAGAACTCTAATGGAGGGCTCAACTTATAAAACTATTCCTTCAGAAAAAATTCAAATTAATAATCTCTCAAAAGAAGATTTTCTTGATAAAAAAATTGAATCTTATAAGGATTTAACAAATCTTATTCAAGGCATTTCTTCTATAACAGCTAAAACTCTAATCGAAAATACTGATAATAATTATGAAATCTGGGAAAATATTGTTAGACTCAAGGACTCATATAACAATCAGTATTTATATTTTGATAAACATAACATGAAAATTTATCCCTTTGAGCCATCATATATCCAGACAGAAAAAATAAATGTAATAGATTACATCAATAATAATGCTGGAAAAGAGAAAGTAACTGGGGATCTGGCAATCTACAAAAATAAATTTCTTAAAATAGTCCAAAAAGAACTTGATAAAAAAATTAAATTACAGAATAATCTGCAAAGTGAACTTATAAGCGTAAAAGATTTTGATGATTATAAGTATTTTGGAAATTTAATTATTTCAAATATTTATAAAATTAAAGATAAAACAGAAGAAATTGATCTTTATGACTGGGAAAAGGATAAAAATGTAAAAATATCACTTGAATCTAATCTATCCCCTGCCCAAAATTCTCAAAAATACTTCAAGTATTATGAAAAGGCTAAAAGAAAGTATCATGGTTTAATCAAAAGGATGAAAGCAATTCGAGCAGAATACGAATACTTAAATCAGTTATTTCAAATGATTAAACTCTGTGAGAATAGAAACGAAATAGATGAAATAAAAATAGAATTACAGAAGAATAATCTATTAAAAAGCAATAAAAGAGTATATCAAATAGAAAAAAACAAAAATAAAGCGGTTTATAGATCGTTTGAATATGAAGGCTTCAAATTTCTAGTTGGAAGGAACAATTACCAAAATGATGAATTAACAAAGAGTGCTGCTAAAGACGATTATTGGTTTCATACAAAGGAAATCCCAGGTGCACATGTTATACTAAAAACAGCTGGAAAAGAACCTGAAGAAGGTGTACTATTGTATGGTGCATCACTTGCAGCTTACTTTTCTAAAGGAAGAATTTCATCAAAGGTAACTGTTGATTGTACCAAGGTTAAAAATGTATGGAAACCGAAGGGAGCTAAACCGGGAATGGTTTTATATAGAAATCAGAAAGGTTATACGGTAACACCCGAAATTAAGGAGGATAATAATTGATTAAACTGAGTCCAACCATATTTATTGTTGGTGGTATTTTTACTTTTTTACCACTGTTTATTTCGGAAATGTCAATATATGTTTTTATAATGGTTATAGGAATGATTATTAGTATGTTTATATGGTTTTCACTATCATTTAACAGAGATCATAAAGTAAAAAAATTACTTCAAAGTAAAATAATATCCGAACAGGATTTGAATAAAGAAAAAATAAAAAAGAAATCTATTCACTTTGCTATATGGTATTCTATAACTTATACAGCAATGAATGTTGCATCTGTTTTTTCTGTCTCTCAAGTAGAAGAAATGATTTTTAACGGGGATATATTCAATTATCCGCAATTAAATCTAGAAGATTTAGATCCTATTTATATAGCTTCTTCTATGATAATGCTTTTTTCATCAATAGCATCAATTATTCTGCTATATTTTCTTTTTAAATCAATATATCGTGATGAATACAATATTCAAACTATTCTTTTAGAAAAGAAAAATATAAATATGCCAAGGCTTAACCCCATGCCATTTTTTGTTTATTTGATTTTTACGATTTTCACTTATGGATTATACAGCTGGATTTTCAGATATAGAGTTTCAAAATCTCAAATGCTTAATTTTAGACTTGAAGAAAAGGTTAAACTTTTAAGTGATCTTAAACAAAAACAGGAAGAGAAAAAAAGCGATGAGGTTAAGAAAAAAGAAGACTTTATAAGCAAAATGAAAGAACATTATTCAAAACATTTAAAAAAGGATTTGGATCCTCAAAAAAGAAAGGAACTTCTTGCTCGCTTTTATATGGATCTGGGAAAAATAGATTCAAAATTGGCTCGAAAAATCTTGGATAGTTTTTTTGATCAAAAACTTCTTGAGTATTCTGAATACAAAAAATTAGAAAATTTGTTATTTTAAGGAGAGTAAACAATGGCTTTTTACAAAAGATATAATTATAAAAATACCACCTTTATTTTAATTGCTATCAACGTAGTAGTTTATTTAGTGCAAACAGTATTAAGATATTCGGATGTTTCAGCATATAATTATTTTTTGATTTATGCAGGAATTAGCCAATGGGGTCTATCTAACGGTTTTGTTTATCAACCAATAACAGCCTTATTCCTTCATGGCAATTTTTTTCATATAGCTTTTAATATGTGGGCATTATTCCAACTGGGAAATATCGTTGAAAGTATTTATGGAATTAAAAAATATCTGTTATTTTATTTTGGAACAGGCATAGTTGGAAATATCTTTGCAGTCTTATTTACTGAAGGCATTACAATAGGAGCAAGTACAGCTATTTTTGGACTAGTTGGTGTATTATTTGCTTTAGGATTGAGAAAGGATACTCCTGTTCATCTTAAAAGTGTAACTGGTCTTTCATTGCTGCCCATAATTTTCATCAATATCTTTTTTGGTTTGACTAATCCAGGTATAAGTAACGCTGCACATATTGGAGGTTTAATCATTGGAGGAATTATGGGTTATTTTATAGCGTATGGTTCCAAAATCAGGAGACCCCAAAGAACGAAATTTTCTAATGTTCCAAAACCTGATAGAGAAAAAGAGAAAAAGCAGCAAATTGGAAAAAATATTCTTATGAAGTATGGTCCTCAATTAAATTCACTAAAAAATGATTTTAGCGAAGAAGCGCAGACTAAAAAGAAATTAATTTTGGGAAATTTGAGAAAAGACCTGGTTGATATAAACGATTACAATCTTTCTGTAGCAATATTAAATAATTTATACACGAAGAGTCTAATTACTAGAAGAGAATTAGACAGCTTAAGAAAATGGCTATAGGAGAAGATAAATGTGGAATAACTTACTAAAATCATTGGCAAAAAGACCCGTTTCTGTATTTTTACTTTTTTCAACCCTTCTTTTTCTTGGTATCTTTTCATATTTCAATATGCCGCTGGATTTATTTCCGAATATCGAATTACCTTACTCAGCAATAATAACTCCGTATATAGGGGCTAGCCCAGAAGAAGTTGAAACTGTAGTAACAAAACCTATAGAAGATGCAATATCTTTAACAAGTGGAATTAAACAAATTCAATCTCAATCCAGCGATGGATTCTCTTTAATTTTAGTTGAATTTGAATCTGATACGGATAGTAACGCAAATATGTTTAAACTAAATCAGTCACTTGATATGTTTGGCAATCAATTACCTGAAGGAGTCAATCCAATAGTCATAGAATTTAATCCCTCGATGATACCAGTTTATTTATTTGGTTTATCTTCCAATGACGGAAACATATCTGATTTATCAAACAATTTACAAAAAACTATTTCAAGAGTTTCCGGTGTTGCTTTAGTACAAGTTATGGGTTTACCTGAAAAGAAAATTTTTATTGAGATTGATAAAGAAAAAATGGATAATCTAGGTATTCCTGCAGACTTATTAAGTATGACTCTCGGAGAAGGAGTTAAATATCCCCTGGGGAAAATAGTTGAAGATGACAAAGTTTATACTTTATCTGTAGATACAAAATACAAATCTCTAGACGAATTAAAAAATACTATTATTGGATTCAGAGGTATGGCAGATATGATGAACAGTAGTTCTCAAGGTGGTTCTACATCAGGATTCAATATTTCTTCAATTTTTGATCTTAATTCATTAACAATTCCAATTCCTGTCAGATTAAATCAAATAGCAGATATTCAAATAAAAAATGTTGAGCAGAGAGGGTTTGTAGGAATTAATGGAGAAAATGGTGTTGTTTTATCTGTTCAAAAACAGGGTGGAGCAAATACAGTAGATGTTTCAAATAATATTAATGAAGCTATAAAAGATTGGGAAGATAAAAATCCTGGTGCGAATTTAAGTATTATTAGTGATTCAAGTATATATACTAAAAGCGCAATAAATGGTCTTTTGATTAATCTTATTCTTGGAGCATTTGCAGCGACATTGATTATTTTTATATTCTTGAGAAATATTTCTTCTACAATTGCTATAGCTGTTTCAATACCAATGTCATTGGTAATATCCTTTACTTTGATGTACTTTTCCGGACTTGGATTAGATTTAATGACTATGGGTGGATTAACTATGGCTGTTGGGATGGTAGTTGATAACAGTATAGTGGTTTTAGAATCAATTTTCAGTTATATAGAAGAAAAGAAAAATTATATTGATGCTGCTGGAAAAGGCGGAAGTGAAGTTGTAGGCGCAATATTTGCTTCTACATTCACTACAATTGTAATGTACTTTCCCTTCGTCTTTGTAAGTGGTTTAGCAGCACAAATATTCAAATATTTTGCTCTAGCAGTAACATTTACTTTAATCGCTTCACTTTTAGTAGCAATTTTTTTGGTTCCAGCGTTTTCGAAATTTTTAAAACCTAAAAAGAGATCAGAAAGAAAGAAACATCCCTTTAGAAAATATTATGAAAGAAATTTAGAAAAGATTCTAAGTAGAAAAGGAATATCCTTAACAATTTTCATTGTTATTTTTGCTGTTTCGCTTCTTGGACTATTTTTTAGAGGAGTTGAATTCATACCGGACATGGATATGGGAATAGTTAATTTAGAAGTTAAGCTGCCTTCTAATACTTCCTATGAAAAAACAAAAATAGTTACAGAGGAGATATCAAATTATATTATTGAGAATAAAGATAATCTATATCTTGATATTTTATACAGTAATGGAGGAGCTTCTGAAGGAATGATGGCAATTTTCTCTTCAGGTGGAGAAAATGTTTCAAGTATACAATTATCTTTGAAACCTTCTAATGAAAGAGATTTAACAAGTAACGAAGTCGTTTCCATAATTCAAAAAGAAGTAAATTTGATTGGTGAAAAATATGATGCTGAAGTTGTAGTAGATTCATCGAATATGTCATTTGATCAAATATCTGGATCTGATATCCAGATGATTCTGTACGGAAATGAAATCAGCGATCTTATCGAAGATTCTAATAGAATAGTGAATGCTATTTCAGATATAGAAGGTATAAAGGATATTGAAACAAGCTTTGAAGAATCAGAAAAGGTATACAATCTTTCGGTGGACAGAAATAAGGCTATAACATCAGGGATTGTTTCAATGCAGGTACTTGGGGCTATTCAACCTTATACAGTAGGTTCTGACCTTGGAAGTATTTATATTGATGGCGAAAATATTCCTGTTGTTCTGCAATATCAGCATGAAAAAGAAGGCACAGAATGGATTGATAAAATAAAAATATCTTCAATGCTTGGAAATGACACTTATGTAGGAGTAGTAAGTGATAATTCTTATAAAGAAACCCCAAAAACAATTACTCATCAAGATGGTGAAAGAGTTTCTTATATTGACATTTCTATTGAAGACAGACTTATAGAGGATGTTGAAGAGGAAATAATTTTAGCATTAGAAAAAAGTGGTATTAAAGATCTTCCAGAATTTGGTGGCCAGGCTAAATTAATTAAAGATACCATTTTTCAATTTGTAATTGTTTTTCTTGTTGGCCTTGCGTTAATGTATATAATAATCGGTGCACAATTCGAATCTTTAATATATCCTCTCGTAATTTTCTTTACTATACCTATGTCTCTTGTGGGTATCACAATTGTAAGTATACTATTTAATGTAACTATCAACGTAAGTAGTTTATTGGGCTTGATTACCCTTGCCGGAATAACTGTAAACAATGGAATTGTAATGATCACAAAAATAAACCAGCTTAGAGAAGAGGGATTAAGTAAAAGAGAAGCAATTATTATTGGTGCTTCAAGAAGATCTAGGCCAATTCTTATGACATCATTAACTACATCGTTTGCACTACTTCCTACTGCATTTGCTTCAGGACCAGGTTCGGAAATTGAGGGTCCTCTTGCTATAATAATATCAGGTGGATTGATAGTTGGAACATTATTTACTCTTTTTTTAATACCGATACTTTATGATCTTATAGATAATTTATCTAAAAGGTTTAAAGAAGATTAGAGGAGTGATCATATGAAAATAAAGGGTTTCTTAATTGTTATAATTGGAATTTTAATAATTCTTTCAGTTACAATATTTTTCCCAATATCATTTTGGACATTTTTAGAATGTATTTTCGCATTTGGTTTTTTATCCTTCGGTTTGAGAATATTTAAAAGATTTAAGAGTGAATATCTTGGAAGTTTAATCTTTTCAGGTTTCCTAATCTTTGATATACTTAACAGAATATTTAAATTTATGGAGAGAACATGGAATTTTTGGCAACTTATAGGATTATTAATTGGTTCTTATCTTTTATCCTGGGGGTTAACAGAAATTGTAAAAAAATCTGTAAAATCAAGTTCAATTCAAAAATTTACAAATCAGAATTTTGAACTGAGCAAACAGGAAAAATTTGAAAACTTCTTTTTAGATATTGATTTGAATCTAACACGACTTTTATTAGTTGACAATGGCAATGAAAAAGGTTTTTATTCTAATTTGAAATTTGAAAAGAATTATTTCAAAGGATCGCTTGATGATAAAATTGAAAATTCGAACTGCACTTTAATATCAAAATGCAATAATAAAAATGATTCCATTAAAGGTATCAATAAATCGATAATGAATTTAGAAATGAATTCATATTCAAATATCTCTGGAGATATTAAAATCGATGCTTCTGATGGAATTTTAGACTTTTCAAAATTGAAACTTAAAGAATTATTAATAACATCCAACCTTTCAAGAATCTCGTTAACATTATCCTCAAAATTTTCCAGTGAAATAACTATAAACTCTGATGTTACTTCAATAAATATAAATATTCCAAAAAAAGTTGGAGTTAAAATCGAAACTAACTCCTATGAAAATTTAAAGGGAATAGAAAATTTTGAAGTAAACCAGGATGAAATAATTTCAAAGGATATTTTGAACTGCACCTATGTATCAAAAATTAAATTAAATTCAGATATGAGTAAAATCACTATAACAAATATGGAGGAAGAATGAAAGCGTTATTAGTGATTGATTATCAGAATGATTTTTTTGATAAGGAATTGTTTTTCGATAAGGA
>CAZGZM010000042.1:0-13210 GCA_964529955.1 uncultured Thermotogaceae bacterium | reverse complement strand
ATATTTACATTAATAATAAGAAGATATATTCTCCAGATGTGGGGAGGAGTAACTGTTTAAAAAAAGGAGTTGAGATAATGGCTACGTTGCAATTAATAGATCTTTCCAAAAGATATGGAAAAAAGGTTTGGGGAGCAAAGGATGTAAATATAGAAGTTCATGATAAAGAATTTATGGTTCTTCTGGGCCCTTCAGGCTGTGGAAAGACTACAACACTTAGAATGATAGCGGGTCTGGAAGAAGTTACTGAAGGACATATACTTCTTGATAAAGAAGAAATAACATATGAAGAACCACGGAAAAGAGACATAAGCATGGTTTTTCAGAGTTATGCTGTTTGGCCACACATGACGGTTTATGAAAATATTGCTTTTCCATTGAAGCTTAAAAAAAGAGAAAAAGAAGTAATTGAAAGTACTGTTGATGAAGTATCAAAAATGACAAGTATAAATGAATATTTGGAACGATATCCAAGACAACTTTCAGGTGGTCAAAGACAGAGAGTTGCTCTTGCAAGGGCTTTAGCCGTTAAACCTAAAATATTCTTAATGGATGAACCCCTTTCAAATCTGGATGCAAAATTGAGGGTCAGGATGAGAACTGAACTCAAAGCCATACACCACAAGACTGAAGCAACAACTGTTTTTGTTACCCATGACCAATCAGAAGCTATGAGTATGGCTGATCGAATTGTAATTATGAAAGATGGAAAAATTGAACAGATAGGTTCAACAGATGATGTATATTTTGATAGCGCAAATATTTTTGTTGCTGGATTCATAGGAACTCCTCCAACAAATTTCATGGACATGGAAATAAAAAGAGAAAAAGGAAAAATTCAACTAATTAATCCGGAATTCAAATATGAAGTAAATGAAAAATATGAGAAAATTATAAAAAGTTACAACAAAGATAAATTAATTCTTGGTGTCAGACCTGAAAGTATAAAGGTCAATCAGGAAGAAGGAATAATTAAAACAAAAATAGATGTTATTGAACCGCAGGGATCACATCAGATTATTGCGGTAACTCTAAATAACCAAATAGTCAAAATATCAGCTCCAACATTTCCAAAATATGATATAGATGAAAATATTAATCTTTCTTTTAATGAAGAAAGGGTTTTATTATTTGATTCTGAAACAAAAGAAAGAATAAAATAGCGGGTGATCAAAATGAATATTCTTCTTGCGCATTTTAGAGTAGGAGAAACCGATGGAGTTTCTCTTGAAATGGAAAAATGGAAAAAAATATTTGAAAAGATGGGACATAAATGCTTCTTTTTATCTGGAACAGAAGATTATGGGGATTTTTGCATACCAGAAATGAGTCTTCATAATGATTATTTTAAAATGGAAGAAACCCTCTCATACAGAAACCTTTCAGATTTGACATGTGAATCTTTGAAGGAAATGATTGAAGATGAGTCAAAAAAAATTGAAAAACCTTTACTAAAGATATTAAAGAAAAGCAAAATAGATTTAATAGTTCCCAACAATATATTTTCTTTAGGAGTAGGACTCGCAGTTGCAAAGGGTTTTTATGAAGCAACTAAAAAGCAAGGAATAAAAGTTCTATGCCACAACCATGATTTTTTCTGGGAAAGACCACATCTTGAAAATCCAACTTGCGATTTTGTCAGAGATTTACAGAAGACTATTTTTCCACCATCAGATAAATATTATAATCATGTGGTAATAAATAAAATAGCTCAAGAACAACTAAAACTTAAAAGAAACATAGATTCATATGTTATTCCTAATATATTCGATTTCGACAGAGAAACTTGGAAACTCGATGAATACAACCATGATCTTAGGAAGGAATTGAACATAGCGGAAAACGATATTGTATTTCTCCAGGCAACTAGGATAGCTGATCGAAAGGCTATTGAACTTGCAATAAAGGTAATTGGAAAAATAAAGGATAAGCGAGAACAACTTGAAGGAAAACTCTATAATGGAAAAGTATTTTCCAAAGAAAGCAAGATTCACTTTATTATGCCAGGATTAGTTGAAACTGATAAACAATATAAAAATTTTCTTGACTCTTATGCCGAATCAAAGGGAATAGATATAATCTGGTGTAATGAGATGATGAATACTTTTAGAGTTATAAAAAATGGAAAGAAATTATATTCATTATGGGATTTTTATGTAATATCTGATTTTATAACCTATCCAAGCATAATTGAAGGTTGGGGAAACCAGTTTCTTGAAGGGGTATTTGCAAAAAAACCGATATTAATTTTTGAATATCCTGTTTATATCACTGATATTCAACCATATAATTTTAGAGTTATTTCTCTTGGAAAAGAGTACCAGAAAAGAGATTATAAGAATGGACAGAAATATGCAAGAGTTGAAGATGAGATAACCGAAAAGGCTGTTGATGAAGTAATAAATATTTTAAAAAACCGAAACAAATATGAAGATGAAGTAGAAGAAAATTTCAAGATAGGTAAAAAGTACTTCTCATACGAAGCATTGGAAGAAGATTTGAGAATAATAATTAATAAAATAAAAACGGAGGGTTAGTATGAATTGTTCTGTTCCAGAAAGTTTTATTGCTGATATAAAAGGAAAAGAATATGACTTAATCGTTGGAATTCCCAGTTATAGTAATGAAGATACAATAGCCTATGTTTCAGAGATAGCTGCTAAGGGGCTTAAGCAATATTTTCCAGATTTAAGATGCTGCATAATAAACTCCGACGGTGGTTCAAAGGATAAAACAAAGGAATATTTTTTAGGGGCTGAATGTTTAGATTATGACCTTTACTCATTTGTTTATGAAGGAATACCTGGTAAGGGTTCTGCGATGAGAAGTGTAATGGAAGTTGCTTATTTAACAAATGCAAAGGGTGTAGTTTTTCTAGATTCGGATCTTAGAAGTGTACAACCCTTCTGGATTGACCTTCTCCTACAACCAATATTATCGGGTAAAAGTTCTTATGTGACTCCTTTTTATATCAGGGATAAATATGACGGAACAATAACCAATTCAATTTGTTATCCCCTTACTACTGCGTTATATGGAAATGAGATAAGACAGCCCATTGGAGGAGATTTTGGGGTTGGAAAAGAAATAATTAATATTTATATGAAAAAAGATAAAAAAATCTGGAAATCTGACATATCTAAATTCGGGATCGATATTTTTATGACAACTACAGCTATTAACGAATCCAACTTACCAGTTTATCAAGCGAATCTTGGATCTAAGATTCATGATGTTAAAGACCCGGGAGAATCTCTTGGGCCAATGTTTAGTCAGGTTGTAGGAACTTTATTTAACTTAATGGATATGTATAAAAATAAATGGAAGGATATAAAATCCTATGAACCAGCACCAATATTTGGAAAAGAAATAAACGTAAATCCAGAACCACTGAATGTAAATCTTGAAAGAATGGTTCAAAAATGTAAAGAAGGTCTAGAAGAAAAATTCTATATTTCAAGGAAAGTTTTATCAGAAAATAATATAAAATATTTGGAAGAAGTAAAGGAAAGTGGTTTTGTAGATGATGATAAGTGGATAGATATAATATTTGAACTCTCATATAAATACAGACAAGAAAAATTAAGAAAAGAGATTATAGAACTCCTTGTACCCATTTATTTTGGAAAAACAGCAAATTTTGTTAAGAAAACAGCAAACGAGAATAACCAACAAGCAGAAGAACGAACTAAAAACCTCTTAAATCTCTATTTGAGAAAAAAACCAGAGCTCTTAAAAGTCTGGGAACTTGAAGCTAACTGAAAACTTTTTTTGTCACAAGACTCCTTTTCCATGCCGCCTTATCAGCGGCATGTTTTTGTTTGGAAGAAATAAACAATATATAATCCTTTATGATATTATTCAATTGGATTAATGGAGGTTTTTATGTTAGGATATTTTGCTCCGATATTCAAGAGGTTATCTAAGGAAGAAAGAAAATATTACAATACATTATACTGTTCTTTATGTTTTTCTATTAAAGAAAAATATGGGACTAGATTTACTCAGTCATTAAAAAATGATTTTGTTTTCTTTCTTTTAATTCTAGACAACATAGAACCTATTCTTCCTGAAAAAATAATAAAAAGAAATTGCTGTGTCTTCAAATATAAAAAGGTAAGTATTTTTGAAAATAGAAAAATATTTAACGTTATTGCTGATTTGAATATGTATTCCATATATTTGGGAGTTATGGATGGAATAATAGATTCGCCATCTAAGAATAAGTACATAAAATATAATCAGATGTATAAAAAGCAATTTATTAAGTGTTTTAAAGAATTGGAGAAAAAAATTCCAGATTTTAGAATAAAAAATAGAAGAATCCTGAAATATTTGATGGAAGAGGGAGAAAAAAAGAATCCCGAAGAGCAGACCTTTCCAGTTATAAATTCTTTAAGTGAAATATTTGAGCTTTTGTTTTATAAACAAAGAGAATGCGCAGGAGAAATATCCAGAGAGATATTAAAAATTATGTATTTTTTAGATGCTTATGAAGATTATTATAATGATTTAAAAACAGGTAGAAACAACATATATTCATGTATCTTCAAAGATTTTCAAAGCATCACTGAGTATGCAAGAATGAAAATATCAGAATCCCTTTTAAGGTTGGAAAATATCTTAAAAAGTGATAAAAACAAAAATATAATTTTAAATATTGTAAAATATAGCGTACCGGGAAGATTTAATATGATTAAAGAAAAAAATGAGGTAAGAAAAGATGATTGATTATTATGAAGTATTAGGTGTAGAAAGAAACAGTACTCCTGAAGAGATAAAAAAGAAATACAGAGAAAAGGTAAGAAAATACCACCCAGATAAATATCAAGATCCAGAACTTAGAAAAGCAGCAGAGGAAAAGTTCAAAGAAATCCAGGAAGCTTACGATGTTCTTTCTGATTCAAAAAAGAAAAGCACTTATGATGTTGGTGGAAATGTTTCTGGAGGTAGAAGAAGAGCAGAATACGGAAGTTATGATTATTATTTAACTACAATCCAAACTTATCTTCAGAGAAACCAGTATGGAAGCGCTGAGAGAACTGCTGCTCAAGCAATAAAAATGAACCCTGAAAGATATGAAGCATATATGTTCTTGGGATTGACATATTATTCAATGAGAAATTTTTCTAGAGCCTGTGTTGCCTTTGAAAAATCTGAATCAAGAGGAATGAAACAGCATCAATTCTTTGCAGTTTACGGTGTTTGCTTAAGAGAAACTGGGCAGTATAAAAGAGCTATTGATAAGTTCAATAAAGCAGTAGATCTTGGAGGAGATAATCCAAATTATTTTGCAAACCTGGCTATGACTTATGAATTACTTAAAGATGGAAATATGGCTGAGAGTTATTGGAGAAAAGTAAGGGAATTAGATCCCAATAGCCCATATTTAAAACAGAAAAATTACAGAGAAAACTTCAATACTATCGGACCCGAAGCAACTATAGCTTCAGCAGCTTGTTGTTTATGTACATTGCTTTCCTGTTGCTGTGGAACAGGCTGCTAAAATGAAAATTGGAATTATTGGTGCGGGAAGCTGGGGTACTGCTATTTCAAGAAATCTTTCAGTAAATGGACATCAGGTAAAAATATGGACTATTGAAGAAAAGGTTTACGAGAGTTTCAGATGGAATGGAAACCCTTACTATTTACCAGGACTAAAACTTCCCGAGAGCATCAAATGTACCATGGATATAAATGAAGTTCAAAAAGATGCAGAAATACTTGTATTTGCTCTTCCAACCCAGGTGATTCGAAAGGTAATAAAGAATATTAAAAATAAAAAAACAATTTTTGTAAATCTTTCAAAGGGTATTGAAATAGAAACTGTTAAACAAATAAATAAAATATTTTATGAAGAATTCCCTGATTGCCGATATTGTTCACTTAGTGGCCCTTCTCATGCTGAAGAGGTATCAAAAAATATCCCCACAGCTATAGTAGCAGCTTCGAAGAAAATTGAAGTAGCAAATATAGTTCAAAAAACATTTAGTGGGAATAATTTGAGAGTTTATACAAATACCGATCTTGACGGAACGGAAATATGTGGAGCTCTGAAAAATATATATGCAATTGGAGCAGGGATTGTCGATGGGCTAGGTCCCTGGGATAATACTAAGGCGGCGCTAATAACAAGATCTCTTGTTGAAATGATAAGGATAGGATCAATATTTGGAGCTAAGAAGAAAACCTTTATGGGATTAGCTGGAATAGGCGATCTTATTGTAACCTGCGGCAGTAAGCACAGTAGAAATAGATATGTAGGAGAAAAAATAGGTCAGGGTAAAAGATTGAATGAAATCCTTGAAAATATGAATATGATTGCTGAAGGAATATACACTTTGAAGGCGATTTACAATCTTTCAAAAAGAAAAGATGTTGAAATGCCTATAGCAAAAGCGATTTACGATGTTCTATATAATGAATACGAGCCGAAAAAAGCTATTGAAGAATTAATGGAGAGAAGTTTAAAAGAAGAATTTAACTGGTAAAATGTAATATATTAATAGTTAATAAACATAAGGGGGAATAGAACAATGCTTAAGCTTAAAGGCAAATGGGGTCCATTAATTCTAATATCTCTTGCATCTTTTATAATGGTAATAGATACCACTGCAATGAACGTATCAATAACCTATCTTGTGCATGATTTGAATACAACAATAGGAACTATTCAAACCATTATGTCTATTTATACTCTAATAATGGCTTCTTTAATGTTACTAGGAGCAAAAATAGCAGATATTATAGGAAAATCTAAGGCCTTTGTAATTGGGACTATAATATATGGAATTGGTACATCAACTGCAGCTCTTGCAATGAATACTACTATGCTACTTATTGGCTGGTCGGTAATTGAAGGGTTTGCAGCAGCTTTAATGATGCCTACTGTTCTTGCACTCATAACTTCAATATACAAGGGAAAGGATAGAGCTGTAGCATTCTCTATACAGGGTGCAATGGCTTCGATTGCCCTTTGTGCAGGCCCAATAGTTGGAGGTTTGTTATCTACTTATTTAAGTTGGAGATTTGTATTCGGTGGAGAGCTGATAATTGTAATAACAATTCTTATCTTCTCGAAAACTTTAGCAGGAGTAAAAACAGCTGCAAATAAAGAAGAAAAAATTGATTGGGGCGGAGTTATCCTTACTGTTTTTTCTCTTTCCTTTTTAATTCTTGGTTTTTTAATGGCAAAAACTTACGGATGGTGGACCGCTAAGAAAACTTTTTTACTGGGAGGAATGGAAATAAATATTTTTGGTCTTTCAATAACTCCAGTATTTTTATTTATAGGAATAATTTTTCTAATCATTTTATTTGCATGGTTAAAGGGAAGGATAAAAAATAACAAGCTGCCTTTATTTCATCCAGATATTTTTAAAAATAAAGTTTTTACTCCAGGTGTTACAGTAGGAGCGCTTACACAGATGTCCTTTATAGGAACCTTATTTACAATGCCTATATATCTTCAAACAATTGGTGGTTACTCAGGCTTTGAAACGGGATTGGCGATTTTACCCCTTTCGCTCTCATTATTATTTGTTTCCTTTTTTGTTCCAAAACTCAGTTATAAAATCTTACCTAAATATCTTCTTCTTGGAGGAACTATCCTCTTAGGAGCTGGAGTTACTATTTTGTTCACTCTATTTGCTGGAGATAGAATTGTTAAAGGTTTAGATCTGATACCTGCGTACATATTAATGGGATTAGGGCTAGGAATGATTGTAACTATAATAAATAATGTTTCGTTATCAAATATAAAACCCGAACTTCAAAATGAAGGGTCTGGTATGGTTTATACCTTCAATAATCTAGGAAATTCTATGAGTACGGCTATTATAGGTTCAATACTTATTGGAGCTATATTATCCAATTTAACTTTAGGTTTGGCTGATTCAAAAATACTTAATAAAGATCATTTAACACAAACAGAAATATCAGCAGCACTGGAAAAACAGAGTGTACAAATGGAAACTGAAGCTCTTAAATCAATAAAACTCAAGCCTGAGGAAGAGGAAGAATTTAAAAAAGTTATTATTGATAGTTTTGATAAATCAATGCAATCTGTTTTAGTAGCTTCAATGATAATAGTTTTAATAGATTTTCTTGTAATATTGTTATTTTTACCTAAAATTAAATTTGGGGACCAACAAAAGAAAAAAGAACAAAAAACTTAGAATAAATACTAATATCACTCTATAGAATGAAGGAGAACAGATGAAAATGTCTGTTCCTTTTTTTTAATATCAAAAGAATCAATTATTTTTCATTTTTGAGTTTTATATTTATTATACTCAGGCGTAACTGCCCCATTTATTACTCCAACAGAAACATATAACCAAAGAGCTGTACTATAAATAATTGCAACTAATGATATAAAGAAAATAACAAATCCATATTAATCGGTTAAGCTTCAATAAGGCTATACTGATGATTTATAAAATTTCATGGCATTACATAAGTGAAAAAAGTAAAAAGAGAGTGAACTCAATGTTGGAGCTAATTTCCTTTTTTATTCTTTAATCTATTGCTGTAAAATATGTATATGGTAAACCAAGAAAAGAGGGGTAATATGGAAAATGTTGCATTAATGAATAGACTGATATTTCAATTCGTTTTTCACATGAGGAAAATGTGGATCGCTTGCTACAAATAATATTAGAAAGTTGTATTGATATCACAGGTAGTGATGCTGGAAGCATATATACTGATGAAGACAATCAGTTGCATATTGAATATATGGTAAATTATTCCCGTCGATTTTTCATCTAAAAAGTTCGTTATGCCGATAGACGATACTTCCATCTCGGAAATTGTTCATTGCATAAGAAAAGATACAATTTACCTTTTATGAAAGATACAGAGAAATTATTTGGTATTACACACAACAAGTCTTTTGAAGAATCTGTGGGGGAGATAAAACTATCAATATGCTAGTAATTCCAATGCAAAATTATAATGGTTAAATCATCGGTGTCATTTATTGATAAATAAGAAAGAGAATGCTTCTTTGGTAATCAATAATAATTACAAATATGAACTTCCAGAATACACGGAATTGGATGAGCGAATTACAAATTCTTTAGCATCACAAGCAGCAATTTTTATCGAAAGAACAAGACTGCAAGCAGGACTTCCCAACTTGGTAGATTCTATGATAATGACACTTTCAACTGTACTGGATCAACGGAGATCCAATGATGTCAGGGCATTGAAAAGGGTGGCTTCATTGTCGCTTAGATTCGTAAAAGTCATCAATGAAAGTAATAAAATTTATAAAGGAACTCACTTTAATGATAACACGTTAAAGGAATTGAACATTGCCTCATTAATAAACGATGTTGAAAAAATCGGGGTCCCTGAAAGGTTGCTTTAAAAGCAAAATCGATTATCTGATGAAAAAAAGAGCGAAATAAAGGTACGATATTTTTTTATAAGTGAAATATTAAAGGCTATGAATGAAGATAATCCTAACTTTGTAAAGAATATTGATGCAACAACTGAAAGAGTTGCTTCTATTAGTAATTCTAATTTCCTGAACGATGAAGATTACAACTTTCCATTGGTGTTAAAAAATCACAAGCCGATACCATTGTGATGCTCGTGAAACATAAATGGGATTTTTGTATCGATAATGTCACTATTTTGATATATTACTGGTAAAGAACTCTTTTTTCGATAATTTCTTCTACTTGATAGTTGGCTAGATTATTGTACACATTTATAGCCATCACTAAATCTTTTCTAGTTGCTTTCTTATAACTTTTAATGAATCTTAATGATTGGAAAATAAAACTCTATATTCTAACTAGATAAAATAGTAAGCAGTATATTTTTTGAAAAAGGACTTATTTGGGGTATAATTATAAGATAAATATATCAAAGATAATTCAAGCTATCTTAAAGGTGTATAACTATTTCGAATAAATAAAACAAAAATGGAGGTGGTAAGTATGAGTAAAAAACTATTATTATTATTCATTACAATAATATTTTTTCTCACAGCTTTTGGTAATGATAAAGAAAATATTGAACCACTTACCTTCAGTATACTTTTTAATGAAACGCAAGGGAATCCATTTAGTGAAGACTGGCCTATTTTAGAAGAATATTTGGAGAAGAAAAATGTAATACTAGATATCCGATTAGGTGACGATGCTAATTATGAAGAAGCAATTAAACTAAATATGAACGCAGAAAATCCACCGGATGTTATTTTAAAAGTATGGCCAGATACAATAGAAGGTTATGCGAGTGAGGGTTTATTGCTAACGATTAGCGATTATGAATATTTAATGCCCAATTATCAGAAATATATTAAAGAACACAATCTGGGAAATGAAATTGATAAGCTCAGATTAGAAAATGGTAAATATTATATTCTTCCGGGATATCAACGAGAAATACAGGTTCAACAATGGATTTACAGACAGGATCTCTTTGAAAAGCATAACATTCCAACACCAACAACGTATGATGAATTATATGAATCGCTTGTTTTATTAAAAGAGCTTTATCCAGAGTCTACTCCAATCACTGCATCATGGGGTGGTGCGCATTTATTTAGTATGATGGGTGCCGGATACGGTATCCCTGCTGGATGGTCTGGTACTCGATATTATAATGAAGCAGAAGATGAGTGGCAATATGCACCAGCTACCAATAATTATCGTGAATTATATCGATTCTTGAATAAGTGTTATGAAGCAGGAATATTGGATCCCGCAATTTTTGGTCAAAGTAATGATGAATTTACTGACAAACTTTTGAATGGAAAAGGGATTGTAACCGTTACTTGGATATCATCTGGATTTAATTATTGGAATCAACAATTAGAAAAAAATGGAATAGAAGGCGGTAAGTGGGTTCCGTTACCCGTAATGGAAAGCACAATTGGAATTTCAAAACTCCCACCAGTAAATCGATTCAGAAAAGGTATTGCGGTATCTGCAGATGCTCTAAATAAGCCATATTTTGAAAAGATGATTCAATTTTTGGATTGGGCAATTTATTCTGATGAAGGAATGAATCTTACATATTGGGGCGTTGAAGGTTTAACATATAAAACTTCATCAGAAGGAAAAGATTTATTACCAGTAGATTTAGGTAAATATGGATTTGTTTCCTTTTTTGATTTGTGCGAGAATGAGGACTTTGAAAACTATAAAAAACCAGATGAAATCGTATCGTTTCTTAATCGTTCTATCAACGCTCATGAAACATTAAATATTACTCCTGAATTAATATTAAATAATTATTCAATTGAGATGACTGAGATTATTGATAACAATCTTACACCTTATGTAAATAAAACTAGCATAAAATTCATCACCGGTGAACTAAGTATTGATGATGATTGGGATAATTATATATCAGAATTAGAAGATTTAGGATATAAAATATTAGAAGCAATTTGGAATACTAGTTGGAATAATCAAAATTAATTTCGTTTTTTATTATATTTAGTACAGTAAAAAACTGCTATGCTACATTATTATATGGAGTCAGATAATTGTGAAGAGGACAAGAAAAAACAAACAATCGAATACTGTATTAAAGGGTTTTTATTACTCAAAATATATGAGTATATTGGTTGGTATTGTGTGTGTCTTGATTACAATTTTTCTAGCAAATATAACTAGAGAAAACGAATTAAAAAATGTAAGACAAGATATAAAATCAATTTCAGAGATATATCTGAATCGAGTGGAGAATAGAATCGATAATATAGAGTTTAACTTAACCGAATTAGCGGGGTATGGACCTCCAACTACTATTCAAGAAGAAAATGATTGGGATATGAGAACAGATTTTTATCTTGAAAATTTAGTGGGAGTTAAGAACATTGTTTTTTTCGATAAGGCCCTAACTATACAACGAGTAAATCCGTCAAATAATGCTGACTATACTGTTGGTACAATAATTAATACAGTTCAAAGTAATCCAAAATATACAAACTTAATTCTACCTATATACAGCGATAAAGCTCTCACCGGATTTATATTGAGTGACATTGATGTGACAGAGTTGATTTTATTGATTGATCTTGAATCAGAAGAAGAATACATGCTTCAGGTTTATGAAGGAGAAATTTTATTAGCGTCCTCTGAAAATTGGCAAGATTCTAATACTGAAATTTCTGAATCGAACGAAGTAAAATTTAAAAACAAAACACTTCGTTTCGTACTTGTACCAACAGAAACTTTAATTTCAAATAATACAAGTAACGCAAGACTGATTTTATATTTTGGACTGTGTCTATCTGCACTAATTTCTTATATTTGGTATTCAAGAACTGCAATAAATGATCGATTAGAAAGTCTGGTTTCCAAAAAAACTGCGGAATTAAGTTACATGAGTTTTCATGATCAATTAACCGAAATATATAACCGACGATATTACGAAATGAAAATTAATGAATTTGAAGAGAACGGAGTATATCCTTTTTCAATGATTTTAGCAGATATTAATGGCTTAAAATTAGTAAATGATGCCTTTGGTCATCAGGAGGGCGATAATCTATTACTGTTAGCTTCGAAACTCATGAGTATGCATGTACCAGAAAATGGAATCGTCTGTCGTATTGGAGGGGATGAATTTGCAGTTTTGCTTCCGGATACAGAAGAAAGTTTTTGTGAAAAGATTATATCTGATATTGAAAAACATTCATCTGAAATAAAAAAAGAAAATATTCAGTTATCAATATCATTTGGAGTAGCTAGTAAAAACAAAGGAGATAATTTATCCGATTTGTTTCAACTTGCAGAAGACCGAATGTATCAATCGAAACTAATTGAAGTGCCTTCAATGCGAAGTAATGCAATTGACACAATTATGAAAACACTAAATGAAAAGGATAAGTATTCCGAACAACATGTAAGGAATGTAGCAATTATAAGTAAAAAGCTCGCAGAGTTTATGAAACTACCAATTAGTGATGTAAAGGAAATTCATACTGCAGGATTGCTTCATGATATAGGGAAAATAATAATTCCATCAACAATTTTGAATAAAGAAGGTAAACTCACTGATGAAGAATATGCGATCATGAAGACACATCCAGAAATTGGTTTTCGTATACTAAATTCAACTGCAGAATTGAGAGCAATATCGAAAGTTGTATTACACCATCATGAGAGATGGGATGGTAAAGGTTATCCGCATCACTTAAAAGGAGAAGAAATCTCATTAAAATCAAGAATTATTTCTT